>CAKTED010000001.1 GCA_934546725.1 uncultured Oscillospiraceae bacterium
GGTGGTAATAAGGCTTTCGTGCAGCGAAAAGCTGAGATTATCGGAATTTTTTGTATAGAAGAGGATTATTGTATCCGCCTCCGTAAGCGCGTCTATGCCGGCCATGCCGGGAGAATTGACGTTTTCGTAGTCAATAAGAAAAACAGACATCGGGTCAGTCCTTTCGTAGAGTATACGCTATTTTACACCATCGCACGCAAAATTGCAAATAGTGACGCGAAAAAAGCAACCCCCGGCGGTTACCGAAATCCGCCGGGGGTTGCAGCGCAATATGAAGAAAGGAAAAGCAGGTAAGGGTCAGTTATGCAACGTAAGCGTCATAGGCCTCCTGATATACCGCGAGGATCTCCGTAAGGCCGATCCCGTCAAGAGCGGATACATAGGTGTCCCACTCGCTCATGGGTTTGGAGCCGTCAACGAAGGCAAGGTAGTTTTCGGAGAGGTAGGTTTCAAGGTCGCTGCCGTATTTGGCCAAAATGTCGGTCTGTTCGTTCGTAAAGCTTATGCCGGAGGGATAGACATAGTCGTTATCATGGGCAACAGTGTCCCAGTCCGCCAGATACTGGAGTGCGGCGTCGTTGCCGGGGATGAGCCATGTGTAGTTGACGTAAAGACCGGGCTCACAGAGACTGTTGAGAGCGTAGGAGGGCATTATCATGGACCAGTACGCCGGATGATTGAGAATCATATCGGTAATGGTGATGCTGCCGTTTTCATCATACTCCCAGCTTACGCCCTCAACGCCGTAGGCAAAGAGCTCCTTGCCGCCTTCACTGTAACGGTAATCGATCCATGAGCAGACGAGCGGCACATTTTCGCAGGAGGCGGCAACGGAGGCGCTGCCCCAGTAGGTGCGGTCGATCTGGAAGCCCATGTGAAGCGTCTGACCGGGGACCTTTACGGGCTTATGGATGGCGACCCAGCCGGTGTGACCTTCGGGGATATAGGCGTTGTGACTGAGCATGGTGGTGGGGCGGGTGCCGTAAACGTAACCGAGCTTGCCGGTATCCATGTTTTCATCGAAGTCCTGAAGCGAAGCATAGCCGGACCAGTTGTGGTCGATGAGACCTTCGGAGTACCACTGGCTTATCATGGTCATCAACTCGCGGTCACGGTCAGTGGTGTTGCTGAGAAAGACCTCGCCGTCGCGGACATACTGGGTTTTGATCCCGGCACTGCAATTGTATGTATCGTAGCCGACAAATTCGTATGCCCCGGCAAGCTCCAGCGTGTTGTAAAGCGTCATGGGAGTTTCGGCTCCCTTCTGAGACTTGAAGAAGGTAAGCATTTCGTGAATGTCGTCAAAGGTGTTTATGTCGGCATTGGTTTTGCCCATGTCCTCAAGCCAGTCACCGCGCGCAAACGCGCCGCTGTTTAGCTCAAGAACGTCCTTGAGCTCATAGAAGGTGAGGATGAGATCGTCATCATAAAACACCTTGTTGATGGTGTCGATGTCCTCGGGGTCGCGGCGGGCTTCGTAAATGTAGTTGGGGATATAGTCGCGGTAATTATAAAGGTTTACAAAGTAGTGTTCGTCCGTTACGGCGGCGCGGAAGTTGCCGTTATAGAACGTAGTGGCGCTGCACATGATGTCGCAGAGAGAGTCGGAGGCAAGGAGAACGGAGAAATTCTCCTGCCGTTTGTCCGCCGTGACTACGACGTATTCCATGTTGACGCCGGTGCGCTTTTGGACCTCGAGAGGGAATTCCATGGAGCCGTAGCCCTCCTCGGGCAGATATTCGGGCGTCCAGGAAACCGTCCACATGGAAAACACCTCGTCCGTGGTGGAAAGGGGCAGCTCATATTCATACTTTTCAAGTGCAAGACCCTTTTCGTCTGCCTTGAACTTGCCGGCTGCGAAATTATAGGGGGAAGCTTCGGTACCGGCGGTGGGGATCGCGGCTGTGCCGCCGTCTGTCGGTGCGGTGCTGCCGTCGGGCGGCGGGGTCTGCGTATCCCTGCTGCCATTGCCGCAGCCACAGAAAAGCGCGAGTATGAGAGCCAGAGCGAGCGCTGAAGACAGTACCTTTTTCATATTCGTGTTCCTTTCATGTTTTATTTTTCGGGGGTTACATGTCGTGCTGTTTTTCTGCGTCCAGCTTTGCCTGCGTTTCCTTCCAGCAGCGGCCGCAGATAGTGCACTTTTTATCGGGCTCGTATTTGCAGGGCTTTTTGCCGCTCGATACGCCGTTATAGGCAAGGCTGGGTCTGCCGTCTTCGTCATATTGCCGCATGAAGGTAGCAAACTTGCCGCGAAGATGCAGCACCTCAAAATAAACGGGCTTGCCGACCCGTTTGTACTCCAGCGGACAGTGCCACATGTATGCCGGGATGCGAACTATCGTGGGCTCAGTGATAACATGCTTTTCAAGATGATCCGGATCCTCGCCCAGGTACAGCTCTATCTCGGCGTCAAAGGAGCCAAAGGGATCGGTCATGTCATATCCGATGAAGCAGAGGTACTCCTCCTCAGAATGGAAGTTTGCCCAGCGATCCACGAAGGCCTCCTTCATATAGCAGCGGTAGGAGGCGTAAAAGCTCGAGTCCGGCATGCAGTCGTGGCCGCGGAAATAGGCCTGATATGGCGGCATGAAGTCGCCCCAGAAGTTGTATTGCTTTTCAAAGGTGTGAATAAGATGGTCATATCTTCCCATTTTCATGCCTCGCTTTCACTGCTGAGATCGTAACCATATTCCGGCATAACGTCGCAGACAGCCGTAAAGTATTCCGCGCCCTCGCTGTTTACGCGGCGGCGTATGGCGTAATATTTGCTGTTGAAGAGAACGGGCTGGAAAAACAGCGGCTTGCCCAGGCGCTTTATCTCAATGGGTCCGTGCCAGTAAAATGCGGGAACGCGGATCATGCTGGGCTTTGTTATAACGATCTTCTCCATATCATCCAGTTCTTCTCCGAGGTAAAGCTCTATCTCGGCGTCAAAGGACTCGAATGCATCCCTCAGATCGTGGCCGACAAAGGCCATGTACTGCTCGTCGCGGTGAAAATGCGGCTCGGAAATGATAACCCCGGGCTTCATGTATGCCCTGTACGGAGCATATATCTGAGAACCCTTTATACTCGAATCACCTCTGAAATACGCCTCCACCGGCGGCAGCATGCCACTCTCCGCAGTTTTTATCCTGGGAAATTTATAAAACAGCCAGTCATATTGTCCCACTACGCTATCCCTCTTTTCAAAAATATTATTGCAATGTTTATGTAAATATTATAAATTATATATACAGCAAAAATAAATATGAGCAGATACAGATTTGAACGTGAATATCTGGAAAAATTCACAATTGAAGCATTCGGGAAGAGGAGGCTGTGATGGAAAAGAGCGAAAAGGGCGGAGAAATATTGACGCGGCTTTATGAAAAGCTGGTTTCCGGGGCGGGGATAAAGGCAATAGTGTGCTCTGCGCAGGAGCATTTTGAAAATCCGCTTATCGTAGCAGATCGCGGCTGCAGGGTCATCTGCGCGGCGGGACTGCCGGAGAACGGTGATTTCTGGAACTGCCTGCGCGGCGGCTATTATCCGGCGGGCTATCTGCGCGCCCTTGCGGACGAGCTGGGGCTTGGACGGATATATTCGCAGGCAGAGCCGATATGGGAGACGGATGCAGAGACGGGACTGCGCTCGGTAATGTTTCGAGTGGCCTTTGGCGGCACGATAGTCGGCTTTGCCCAGCTTGCGGAGGTGAACGGAGAGCTGTGCGCGCAGGATGTGGAGCTTTTCGGCAGCTTCTGCCGCATTGCCGGAACGGCGCTTTGCAGCAGAGGCTCGGACGGAAGAGCAAAGAAGGATTATGAATACGTCATATCCGAAATAATCGGCGGAAACCTCTATGGCGACAGAATGAAGGCGCAGCTGACTGCGGTTGGCCTGGAGGTGCGATGTCCGAGCTGCCTGTTTGTTCTGGAGCGTGCAGACGGTGGGAGAATATACTCCGAATACGTTCGCAGCGAGGTCGAGAGTATGATCAGGGGCTGTAAATGTGTTGAATATAATGGCAGGATCGTCGTTATGCTGAAGACGCGCTCATCAAGCCTGCTTCAAAGCGAATACAGGAGCCGATTCAAGAGCTTTCTTGCGGAAAACGGGCTTATCTGCGGCGGAAGCAACCGCTTTGACTATATGGGCGAGCTGGAACGGGCATACCGGCAGGCAGTAACGGCCAGCCGCATCGGCCGCCAGATGGAGGGGCGCGGGCCGATATACTTTCTCTGGGAATATACGACGTATCAGATGTGCGATATGCTTTACGACCAGTGCGAGCTTCTGGATTTCTGCAATCCCATGATAATTATGATACGGCAGTATGACCTGAAGAATAATACCACCTTCGTTGAAACGCTGCGCGAATATGTATACGGCGGGTGCAGCAGCGCAAGAACCGCCGCAAGGCTTGGCGTTCACCGCAATACGGTAGATTACCGCATAGGCCGCATGAAGGAGCTGTTTGACCTTGACGTGGACGATCCGATGCTCATGCACTCTTTTCGCCAGTCGTTTCAGATCATTTACTATCTGGAGAAAAACGGGCGGGACCGTGGCCTTTGATGAGATTTGACAGACGCCGTACCTGTGCTATAATGGCGGCAGAAAAAAGCTGCGGAGGTAAAAAGCGTGGAACAGCAGGAGCATAAAAGACGGGTGCGCTACAGGGGAACACACCCGACGAAATACAGCGAAAAATATAAGGAGCTTCAGCCCGAAAAATATGCCGACGAGATAGAGCACATAAAACGCTCGGGCAGGACCCCTGCGGGGATGCACATTCCCATCTGCGTAAACGAGATACTGGAGATATTGCGGGTGCGGCCCGGCGAGGTGGGCTATGACGCGACGCTTGGCTATGGAGGGCACAGCGAAAGGCTGCTTGAACGGCTTGGTGGCGAGGGGCACCTTTACGCTACGGACGTTGACCCGATAGAGTCGGAAAAGACGGTCCGGCGGCTTGCCGCACTCGGCTACGGGCCGGAGATATTTACGCTCAGAAACATGAATTTTGCCCGCGTGGACGAGGTCGCGCCGGGGGTGAAGTTTGACTTTGCCCTGGCCGATCTCGGAGTTTCGTCCATGCAGATAGATAATCCGGAGCGCGGCTTTTCGTTCAAGCACGACGGGCCGCTTGACCTGCGGCTGGACCCGACGCATGGCGAAACGGCGGCGGAGCGGCTGCGGAAGCTGAGCCGGGAGGAGCTTGAGAGCATTTTCGTTGAAAATTCTGACGAGCCGTATGCTCACGAGATAGCGTCGGCCATATCCAGCCGCCTGAAGGCGGGCGAGGAGATAGCCACGACGGGGAAGCTTGCGGCTGTGATCGAGCGCGCGCTGAACTTTGTTCCGGCGAAGGAGCGCGACGGGACGGTGAAAAAATCCTGCCAGAGAGTTTTTCAGGCGCTGCGCATAGAGGTGAACAGCGAGTTTGAGGTGCTCTGCGAGTTTCTCGAAAAGCTGCCGGACGTTATGAACAGCGGCGGGCGCATCGCCGTGCTGACGTTTCACTCCGGAGAGGACAGAATGGTGAAAAAGGCGTTCAAGCAGTTTTACGCGGACGGCGTTTTCAGCGACATTGCCCGCGACGTTATCCGTCCCTCGGCGGAGGAGTGCTATAACAATCCGCGTGCCCGCTCCACAAAGCTGCGCTGGGCGATAAAGGCGTGATCATCGCGCGTTATTCAGCGGGAGCGGAGATGTTATTATCTGCTGTCATTCAGCGGGAACGTTAGCGACAACCCGTACTGCTCTGCCCCTCCATAGGGGATTCCACGGCCACTGGCGTGGCCTCTGAATGACGGGAGTGGTGGGTTTCAGCGTCCCCGTCACCACCGCACCCTGCTGTGCACCTCGACTCCAGCACGTCATTCAGAGGGAGCGGAGCGACCGAAGAATCCCACAGTTGGTTCTGCTGGAGTAACGACGTCGTACTGCTCCACCCTGCGTCGTCACAAAGTACGCTCGACTCCGCTTCCAACGGAATAAACAGCTCCGGCGCATTGTCCGCCCAAAGGTCAGGGACGATGCGCCGGAGCTTTAATTTTCGCCGGGGAAATATTTTTCCCCAAGCGCGGTGGCCCAGCCCTCAAACCATATGCTGTCATAGGGCCTGAGCCTTGTGCCGGGTCTGAAGCGGCTTATGATATTGCGCGTGTGGTAGCGCAGAGTGGACGGCAGACTGACAAGCGGGAGCATGAGCGGGCCGAGGATGATGTTCTGTATCCCGTGCCCATGCTCATGCTGCAAAAGGTGCAGCGACGGTTCGCGGCAGGTTATGATGACGCAGCCGAAGCTCACGCCGCCCCAGCGCCGATTTCCAACCTCGAAGCGCAGGCAGAAGCCGAAGCGCTTCGGTCTGAAGCCGCAGAGCCGCAGTATCAGAGCATATAGCAGACCGGGAAACGTACTGAGAGCGCCCCAGGTGAAGGAGAGAAGATAGAACAGTGCGCGGTTCAAGCCTTTTCACCAACAAGGTTTCTGAGCCATACTCCCTTTTTGATAAGAACATAGCCCACGAAGCACTTTATGACGTCTATGCAGGAGACGGCGAGATAGAGCGGGAAGATCGCGATGGAGGTAAAGCGCGAAAGGCAGAACGCCAGCGGAATGTTTATGGCCCAGATAAAGCAGCTGTCAAAAAGAAATGTAACGACGGTCTGCCCGCCGGAGCGAAGCGTGAAATATGCCGCGTGCGTGAAGGCGTTGAAGGGCATCAGCGCGGAGGAAACGAGCAGGAACTGCGTTGCAAGCTGCTTTACAAGGTCAGTCGTGTTATATATCCTCGGGATAAACGGTGCGCAGGCGGCCATGACTCCGCCGACAAAGAAGCAGATGACGACGGCGCAGAAGATAAGCTTGCTGTCCTCGTCCTTCGCGCGCTTCAGGTCGCCGGAGCCGAGAAGGTGGCCGACGATGATGGATATCGCGTTGCCAAAGGCAAAAAAGGCGCAAAAGAAGAGGTTTGAAACCGTGGAGCTGATATTTGTGGCGGATATCGCCTCAAGGCCGCGCGTGGAGTAGCACTGGGTGAGCATGGTCATGCCGATGGACCAGAGAACCTCGTTCACCATGAGCGGCAGACCCTTGCGCACGACCGCCCATACAAGCGCTGAAGGGACGCGAAAGCTCCTGTATACGCCGACGATGAAGGGGTTTTTCTCACTGTGCCGGTGCGTCCAGATGATGACGATGAGACATTCGACGATGCGGGATATGACCGTTGCGATGGCGGCGCCGGTAACGCCGAGCTTCGGTGCGCCGAATTTGCCGAAGATGAGAACGTAGTTCAGGCAGAAGTTTACGACAACGGCGGCGATGCCGGCCTTCATCGGCAGGACGGTCTCGCCGGTCTCCTTGAGCGTTCCGGCGTAGGTCTGCGAGACGGCGAAGGGAAGAAGACCGAAGAGCATGACGGTGAGGTAGCTTTTGCCGTGCGAGAGCGTTGCGGCGAGGTCAAGATTTTCCTTGCCCTCGTGGAGAAACTGGTTTATGAGCGCGGGGCCGAAAAGGGCGAACGCCAGCGTGAAGAGCAGCGTTACGCCGACGGCTATGACCATCTTTATGCGGAAGGTGTGCCGTATGCCCTCCTGGTCGCCCTTGCCGTAATACTGAGCGGTGAAGATACCCGCGCCGGATATGCCGCCGAATATGCAGAGGTTGAATATGAACAGCAGCTGGTTTACAATGGCAACGCCGGACATTGGCTCGGTGCCGAGACGGCCAACCATTATGTTATCGATAAGGCTTACGAAGTTTGTGATGACGTTCTGAACAAGTATGGGGATGGTTATGGAAAAAACCTTGCTGTAAAAGGCTCTGTCGCCAATATATTTTTTTAAGACCATATGGCCCCTCCTGATGAAAAAGTGATCTCAGGGAAGAAATGCGGACGGCCGAAAAGAGCAGCCGTCCGCATTTCGCCTGAATGTGCCTTTTGCCGGGGTGTCGGGTTACTGATAGTTGTCGTAAACTCCGAAGGCAATCTTCTGCGCAAGCTCGTGGGTTATCTTCACGGGGCAGAAGTCGCTCAGATGGCTCGTTTCGGTCTCTTTGGCGACCTCGGCCATCTTCTCGCGGTCGAAGCCCTGCTCCTTGAGAGAGGGGATCTTCATCTCGCGCATGAGCTCGCGGCATTTTTCAGCGCACATATTGCCAAGCTGCTCGCCGCTCTCGCTGCCGGTGAGGGGCAGGCCCATGGCCTCGGCTATTTCGCGCATGATCTCCGGCACAGCGGGGCCGACGACGGTGCAGACCTCGGGCAGAGCCAGCGCGCAGCCGACGCCGTGAGGCGTGTGGAACGTGATGGACATGCCGTCCGCTGTGGCGTGGCCGACGTGCGTGAGAGGATCGTCGAAGCAAAGGCCGGCAAGGTGCGCCGCCTGGGACATATCTATGCGGGCGTTGAGATCTGAGCCGTCATGATAAGCTCTGAGCAGGCTGCGGCTGATTTTTCTTATCGCGTCGAGACCGACTGCGTGGGAAAGCGGGTTGGGATTATTGCTCGTGAGACCCTCGATGGCGTGGGACAGCGCGTCCATACCGGTATATGCGGTCTCATACGGGGGAAGGGAGAGCGTAAGCTCGGGGTCGATGATGGCCATGCCGAGGGAGATGAAAACGCTCCACTTCATGTTGAGATCCGTGCGGTTGACGACTGCGACCTTCGTGCATTCGCTGCCGGTTCCGGCCGTGGTGGGCAGGAGAATTATGGGAACGTCCACGCTCATGGTAATGGGCTGGGCGAGAATGTACTGCTTTATCGGGCCGGGGTGACTGAGCAGAATGGCCGTGGCCTTGGCGGTATCGAGCGTGCTGCCGCCGCCGATGCCTACGAGACAGTCCGCCTTTTCGCGCAGCGCTATCTCGCCGCACTGGTCTATGACCTCGATGGGAGCGTCGCGCTTCGTTTCCTTGAAGATAACGTAGTCAAGACCGGCGCCGGTAACGCTGGCAATGGCCTTTTCATAGGTGCTGGGATCAAGATTGGGGTCGCAGATGAGCATGGGCTTTTTTGCGCCGAAGCCCTTCACGCGCTCGCCGAGAAGCTTGATGGCTCCGACGCCGTAGAGAATTGGAGCCTTAACGGAATAATCACATGGCATTTTGTATGTACCTCGCTCTCAGAAGTGTAATATGCATATACCGTAATACTATACTATTAAATATTAAAAGTCAAACAAATTGCACAAAAAGTTGACAAAAATGCAATTTAAGGTTTGGCATGAAATGGGCTGTTGCGAACAGGCGGAAAAAAGGCTATAATGTAAAAAACGGAACAGGGAGAGCTGAAAAATGGAAGAGGCACTGGTAAGGGGCAGAACGCTGCCGGAGGCATATCACGAATCGCTCAGGGCGCTGCATGAGCTTGGCGAAATATCGCCCTGCCCGGATTATAACACAAATCAGAAGGAGCTTTCCATGACGCTCTGCGTGACCGAGCCGCTCGGCGAGCCGATGATATCAAAGCTCTTCATCGGCGGATACCGCGAGCTGGAGCAGTACCGGCAGGAGATGCTGGACGGCATCCTCGATTTTGAGATAGAGCGCGGCAACTGGGCGTATACCTACCATTCCCGCATGGAGGGACAGGTGGATTTCGTTCTGCGCGAGCTGCGCCGCAATCCAGATTCGCGCCGCGCGGTCATCGACGTGCGCGACTGGAAAAAGGACTCCGCGAGCGACGATCCGGCCTGCCTTCAGCACCTCCAGTATTTTATTCGCGGGGGCGCGCTGCACTGTAAGGTGCTGTTCCGCTCCAACGATGCCTGCAAGGCCACGTTCATGAACGCCTTTGCGCTCATCATGCTGCAAAAGCGCATTGCCGACGAGCTTGGCGTGGAGATGGGCAGCTATACCCATCGGGCCAACAGCTTCCACTGCTATGAAAAGGACTTTCCCATGCTTGAGGGCTATGTTCGCCGCATGGACGAGGGCGGCGTGACGTATGACTATGTCGGCGAATGGGAGGATATGATGGCCGAAGCGAGGCCGGAGATAGCCGAGGCTGTGGAGAAGCTGAAGCGGCAGTGAAAACTGTGCTGATTTAATATGGTATGCGATCACCCTGGAAGAAAGCTGAAAAGCTTCTGTCCAGGGTGATTTTTTCGGCTGATGTCAGTGTAATTCATCCGTAAAATTCACTAAAAAGAAGGCGCAGAGCGGAAATGCTCTGACATATTATGTAAAGGAGGGAAGAGAGGTGACGGAAAGCGTGGCGGTGGCGATAATCACGGGAGTGCTGACGTTTGGCGGCGTGATGCTGGCGAATCGCCGTTCGCAGGCCGTTATGGAAACGCGGCTCGAGGAGCTTACGCGCGAGGTGCGAGAGCACAACGGCTTCGCGCGGCGAATGCCGGTCGTGGAGGAACAGATAAAGGTGATAAACCATCGGATAGCGGATCTGGAGCACGGGGACGGAAAGTAAGAGGGAGTGACAGCGGAGCTGCGGGCGTGTGTCGTTAGCGTGGTGGAACCAACCGGGGGATTGCGTCGTCGCAAAGTCCGCTTAACTCCGTTTCCGCCTTACGGCGAAATCTCCGTTCGCTCCCTTGCTCCTCCTTTTCGGACGCGATCCGCTTCGCTGGGTTCGCGTCCGAGACGGGGGGTGTCGCTTCGCTCCCTCTGAATGACGTGCGAGAGGCGGGTGCGTAGCGGGGTGCGGTAACGTGGACGCGAAAACCCAAAGTCTCCGTCATTCAGAGGCCGCAGGCCGTGGAATCCCCTGCGGAGGGCGGAGCAGTTCATTGTCGCTGTTCCGGTGGAACCAACGGGGGGTCTTTGCCTGCTTATGCAGGCTCTGAATGACAGCATATAAGAAGCTTTGCTCATTCTGAACGACAGTGCAAAAATTTTGAAAGGAGAACATGGATCATGACAAACATTAAATGGTGGAGGGCGGCCGGGATACGCGCCGCAAAAACGGTGGCGCAGACGGCGGTGGCCACGATAGGAACGAGCGCAATGCTCAGCGAGGTGAACTGGCTGATGGTGGCGAGCACATCGATACTGGCGGGTGTGCTTTCAGTACTTATGAGCATAGCGGGTCTGCCGGAGGTGGATTGATCGTGGGGAAAATTACGGCAGAGCGGCTGCTGGACGCCGCACGGGCGGAGCTGGGCGTGAAGGAATCACCGCCGGGCAGCAATAACGTAAAGTACAATACGGCTTACTATGGCCGCGAGGTGAACGGACGGCAATTCAGCTGGTGCCTTGTATTCATCTGGTGGCTGTTTAACTCGCTTGGCGCGGCGGAGATGTTTTACGGCGGCGGCAGGACCGCTTCGTGTACGACGTTTTACCGCTGGAGCGAAAAGCGGGGGAAGGTGGTGACAGGCGGCTACCGGCCCGGCGACCTGGTGTTTTACGACTGGGACCGTTCAGGAGACTGCGACCATGTCGGCATCCTTGCGGAGATAAGCGGGCGGAGCTGCCGCGTAATAGAAGGCAACACCGCCGTCGGAAACGATTCCAACGGCGGCGCGGTAATGCTTCGCAGCCGCAGCACGGCACAGTTTAAGGGCGCGGTGCGGCCTGATTTTAAGGAGGAGAGCGAAATGACATTCAGCGAAATGCTTGAGAAAATGACGGATGAGGAGGCCTATGAGCTGCTCGTGAAGGCGCAGCGATATGCCGCGGGGCTTGAGCCGCCCGCGTGGGCAGGGGCGGAGCTGGACAGTGCCGTAAAAAGCGGGATCACGGACGGTACGGGCGCAATGCAGCTCATTCCTCGCTATCAGGCGGCAATAATGGCGGCGAGAGCTCAGGAAAAGCTGAATTCCGCGATGTAGACAAAGGCGTTGTTATCCGGTATAAGGCGGCTGAACGATACCCTCTCGGGGCCGTTCGCGCTCCAGTCGGATATCCATTCGCTCTGGCCGGAAACGAGCTCGTCGAGCTGCGAGCTGTCCTCAAACATGAGCATTATGCGGCCTCCGCCGCCTGCATAGACCCTGTCAAGCTGCGCCGTGAAGGCGGCTCTTACATCCTCGCCCGAGGCGATATACAGCCCGTTTACAGCGTAATAGCTGAGCGCGGAGGAGGGGCAGAGCGGATAATCAAGCAGCTCGGAGCGGTCGTAGACATGGCCGAGCTTTTCCATATCCGCGTCGCCGAGATTGAAGTATGCATAGGTCTGGCGGTCGCCGGAATCGTCCCAGGTCAGGTCGACCTGATAGAAGCTGCCGTCGAGCTCGACTAGATTCCAGCTGTGAACAAGGCTTTCGCTGCTTACAAAAAGGCAGCGGAAGCCAAAATTTTGCATTACGAGCTGAAAGGCCTTGGCGTAGCCCTGGCAGAAGGCCTCGCCGTCGAGCAGCGCGCCGCAGGCCGTATCACCGAGAGCGCTGCTTTCGGAATATGTACATCCGCCGCAGATGGCGTCGTGAACATAAAGCTCGCGGGAATAATCGTCCATCCCGTCCGTGACCTCGCGCCAGCGGGAGATAAGTGCCGCCGTCTGGCGGCCGGCGGAAAGGTATTCGTCGCGCGTCATGCGGTAATTGAAGCGCAGAGAGCTGACGGAGGAAATGCCGACGAGAGTATAGTCACTGCCGCACATGTACAGCTCCGGGCAGTCGTCAAAAAGGGCCTGGATAAGCTCATCGGCGCGCTCAAAGCTGATTTTTGCCGCCGAAACGTCAATGTCCTCGCCCAGCTCCATCAGACCTGCGTAGGCAAGACGGCAAAATTCCAGCTCGCTGCCCGAGAGCTGAGAGAGAAAATATCGGCTTTCAAGGTTTGGAATGCCAAAAGACTCCGCATCGGCTGAAGCGCCGGGAGCGGGATTATCTGAAGCGGAGGGCGAAACCGCAGGAAGCACGGAGCAGGAGCAGGTGAGCATAACAAGTCCCGCGCCAAGCAGCGCAGCGGTGAGCCGCCGCAGAATGTAGCGCATGGTAATTCTCCTTAGAAAAATCTGTGATACTAACCATTATACGACAAAATTTGTGGAAATCAAACATAAATTCAAATAAAATTTTGTAAATTATGCGGTAAAATATGGGAGAATGTGAATTATAAAGAAATAATATCATATATTAAATAAAAATTTCGTTTTTCTGCGAAAGCCTGTTGCCAAAACGCGCCCGGCAGAGTATAATCAGTACATAACAATCAATCGGTAAACGGTAAAAAAGCAGGAGGATGAAAAAATGTAAAAGAGCAGTGAGATAATAAGCATTACGGAGGCCGACCTCGCCAAAATGGCTCTGCCGGTGGAATTTGATACCTCGCGCGTGAAAAATAAGATCCTTGACGTGCAGTACGGAACGCTGCCGGAGCAGAAGCTGGACATTTATCTGCCGGACGAAGCGCAAAAGCCCCTGCCCGTGATATTTTACGTCCACGGGGGCGGCTGGTACCTTGGTACAAAGCGGCTTGGCGCGCTTGACTGCATTATCGGCGCGATAAAGCACGGCTACGCCGTCATATCCGTCGATTACCGCCTTGCGCCGGGGGTATGCTTCCCTGAGTTTGTATACGATGTCAAGACGGCTGTTCGCTGGGCGCGCGCACATGCGGATGAGTATGGCTTTGACCCGAAGCGCTTTGCCATGGTCGGCGACAGCGCGGGAGGCCATATCACGCTCATGCTTGGCTTCACAGCCGGTATGCCGCAGTACGAGGGCGCGGAATATGGCTGGGGCGATTATTCCAGCGAGCTTCAGGCCATCTGCGATATGTACGGCCCCGCCGTGCTTTACGGCGACGAGGACGAATGGTACCGCACGACCGGCGTTCGCCGCATGGTCGCGCCGGGAGAGGGGGGCGTGAGCATAAATGAGATGGCCTTCGGTACGAAAAACAAAAGCCTTCTGCGGCTTATCAGCCCAATAACCCTTGTGCATAAGGACATTCCGCCCACGATGATTCAGCATGGGATGGAGGACTCCGTCGTCCACTTCATGCACAGTACGCTCCTTGCTGAGCGCATAGCCGAGGTATGCGGGCCTGACAGAGTTCTGCTCAGAATGTATCCCGGCCGCAACCACAGCGACAAGGGCTTTATGACGGATGAAAACTGCCGCGAGGTACTTGAATTTTTCGACCGCTGCCTTGGACGGTAATGGCGGCCGCGTTGTTTTAAATAAGCGGTTATAAATAAATTCAGTCTGTCTAAAAAACTTTGTTTGCAGGGCTGTTATGCGGGCAGTCTCACAGAGTTCCGTCATCCGCAGATGACGGAATAAAATCAGATCACGTTTTTTCCGGGGACACGTGCCTCGGAAAAAACACTTCTCAGCCTGCAAGTGTGCGAGCACAGCGAGTGCGCGCGGCGGGCTGCATCCCCTTCGCAGAAATGCCTGCATTTCTGCGAGAAATAATTTATCCCCCGAGAGTACAGGGTGCGCCTGTGCCTTCGGGGGATTGCTGCATGTACCGGCGATCAATGCTCGCAGTGAGCGCAGCTTTCGCAGTCCGGGAACTTGCTGTGATCGTATTCGATGCCGTTTTTGTCGTAATAATCCTTGAGCGCGGCCTTTACGGCCTCTTCGGCCAGCACGGAGCAGTGCAGCTTGTGCGCCGGCAGTCCGTCCAGCGCCTCGACGACGGCCTTGTTCGTAAGCTCCAGCGCCTCGGAAACGGGCTTGCCCTTTATCATCTCCGTGGCCATTGAGCTGGAGGCTATGGCCGAGCCGCAGCCGAAGGTCTCGAACTTGACGTCGCTGATGGTGTCGCTGTCCTTATCTATTTTGAGAAAAATCTTCATGATGTCGCCGCATTTTGCGTTGCCGACCTCTCCGACGCCGTCCGCGTTCTCTATCTCGCCGACGTTCCTCGGATGCATGAAATGATCCATTACCTTTTCGCTGTAAAGCGCCATGACGTATGCCTCCTTAAAGCATGAATTTCTTTTTGCCCGCCTGCAGATCCTTCCACACGGGCGACATGTTGCGCAGGTATTCGATGACCTTCGGGATCTCCTCGAGCATATAGTCGACCTCCTCCTCGGTGTTCCACTCGCAGAGCGAGAGGCGCAGCGAGCCGTGGGCTATCTCGTGCGGACGGCCGATGGCCAGCAGAACGTGGCTCGGGTCGAGCGAGCCGGAGGTGCAGGCGGAGCCGGAGGAGGCGCAGATGCCCTTCGCATCCAGCAGCAGCAGTATGCCCTCGCCCTCAATGCCCTCGAAGCAGAAGTTCACGTTGCCGGGCAGGCGGTTCGTGCGGTCGCCGTTAAGCGCGGAGTGGGGGATCTTTTCAAGACCGGCTATGAGCTTGTCTCGCAGAGCCGTTACCTTCGCGGCGTTTTCGTCCATGTGCTCGCAGGCTTCCCTGAGCGCGGCGGCCATGCTGACGATGCCGGGGATGTTCTCGGTTCCCGCGCGCTTGCCGCGCTCCTGCGCGCCGCCCTCGATGATGTTCGTCAGGGCGATGCCGCGCTTTGCGTAAAGCAGGCCCACGCCCTTCGGGCCGTGGAACTTGTGCGCGGAGAGGGAGAGCATGTCAATATTCTGCTCCTGAACGTTTATGTGCAGGTGACCGGCGGCCTGAACGGCGTCCGTATGGAAGAGAACACCCTTTTCGCGGCAGACCCTGCCTATCTCGGCGATGGGCTGGATGCTGCCTATCTCATTGTTTGCGAACATGACGGTAACGAGGCAGGTATCCTCGCGTATGGCGTCCGCCACCTCCTGCGCGCTCACGATGCCGTTTTCGTGAACCGGCAGAAGCGTTACCTCAAAGCCCTGCTTTTCAAGCTTTTTGAGCGTATGCAGCACGGCGTGGTGCTCAAAGGCGGTGGAGATGATGTGCTTTTTGCCCTTCTTTTCGCCGAGAACGGCTGCCGAGACGATGGCCTGGTTATCGGCCTCGCTGCCGCCGGAGGTGAAAATTATCTCCCTTGCCTGACATCCGAGCAGCCCGGCGACGGTTTCACGCGCCTCCGCCAGCGCCTCGGCGGCCTTCTGGCCGACGGAGTGAAGGCTGGACGGATTGCCGTAATATTCCTCCATATACGGAAGCATCGCGTCTATTGCCATGCGGCTCATTTTCGTCGTTGCCGCGTTATCTGCGTAAATCTGCATTTCTGTGACCTCCCTGGTAAACATAGCGTTTCTCTATGCTTTGATATTAGCATTATAAACCCTGCATGTCAATATGTTTATGCGAAAAATTTGCACCTCATGCCGCGAAAGTGAAATCAAAATACAACTGAGCGGCGATATATTTAACGCGGCAATGAAAAACTGGCATTCGGAGCAGCAAAGTGCTAAAAAACAGTCGCTTTATGCCACAAGGTATGATATTATATAAAAGTATGCACTCATAAATAACGTTTCTACCGAATGGTCGTGGAAATAATGAAAAGAAAATCAGCAAAATCAAAAACGAACAGCTTACTCATAAAGGGCGTGATCCTGCCCGCCGTATTCATGGTCTGCTGCATGGCGGTAATTCTCGCAATGTATTTTTCGGGAATGAAGGGTCTTGCACAGGAGCACGCGGAGCGGCAGATGGAGACGACGGCTCAGATGCTTTCCACAAAGATAAATCAGCAGACGGAGGATTACTTCAGCAGGCTCGACGTTTTTCTTGCCGGGTTCGACCCCGATGGGGCGGACTGGAGCGGAGCGGCCGTTGCAAAGCTGCTCAGTGAGGCCGGGACGGCCGGAGGATTTGAAACCTTTGCGCTGATGGATACGTCAGGAAAGCTGCTGGATCAGCACGGCAACACGGTGGACTGCTGCGACAGGGAATATTTTGCCGAGGCGCTGAGCGGCGAGCGCGCGTTTGAATTTCTGGACAGCGGCCGTATAAGCGGAACGCCGGTGTTCATGTTCGCTGCACCCATATACAGCGGAGGAAAGATAAAGGGCGTCGCGGCCGCGACGAGAAGCTCCGAGGTGGTCTCAAATGAGCTTGCCGAGGACCTTACGAACGAAAATCAGTTTGTGGTCATCTGCGGGGAGAACGGCGAGATACTTGCCGCGTCGCGAGACGGAACGCTGCTGACGGGCAAGAACATAGCCGATGCGTTTGGCGTCTGGATAGGCGAGGACGGCGGAAGTACGATGGATTATGAATACGGCGGCGAGCGCTTCTGCGGAATGTGGAAGCCGCTGCGAGCGGCGGGTGCGAGCCTTTTCGTCGCCACGAAGGAGGAATTTGTTTCCAGGATAGTTGATACTTATTATAAATACAGCTTGCGGATGGTATTCGCGTTTCTCGGCGTTATGATCCTGCTTGCACTGAGCATCGTTCTCCATGTGTGCATATACATGAAGCGCGAGCAGAAGAAGAGGATAGCGCAGCGCGAGAAGGAGATAGAGTACGAGCGGCTGAAGAGCAGCAATTTTACGGAAAACGGGGACGCGGTGCTGTCCGTGAGGATGAACCTTACGCAGAACACCGTCGGCGAGCTTGACGTTTTCAAGCCGTGGCTCGTGAAAAGCGGAAGGCCCGAGAGCGCCGACGCGTTCTTTGAAGGTATGCTCAAATACATCCATCCGCGCGACACGGAGCGCTTCAGACTTCGCTTTTCGCGCGGAAATGCGGTCGAGATGATCGAAAGCGGCTTCCTTTCCCGGCAGGACGATTTCCCCATAATGGTGGAGGGGCGCGGATATTCGTGGATGAGGATTATAGTCAGCGCGGCGAAAAGCCCGGTTACGGACGATGTCGAGGCATTCGTGTGCATCATGGACATAGAGCGGGAAAAGCGCCTTGAGCAGATCGGAAGCAGGCTTACGGCAAATCATTTTGCCGCGGTGGCGCTCATATCCGTAAACTCCGGCAGACTGTTGCATTTTATCAGCGGCGGCGGGGGGCTTGAAAGCTGCGAGAGAGCGGAGGACTATGACACCGTCATGCAGAGCAGGCTTCGCGATGTCATGGAGGAGACGGATTACGACCTTGTGAAAAACCGGCTGAAGCTTTCAAACGTGCTGGAGGGCCTGCGCGAGAGAACGGGCCATGACGTCACGGCGCGCATCATCAGCAGAGAGACCGGCAGGCTGAGATACCTCAAGCTGCACTATACATACCTTACGGAGTATCGCGAGGCCGTCATGCTCGCGTGCGAGGATGTTTCGGACGTCGTATTCAGCGGCAGCGATGCGCTGACAGGACTTTATAACTTCACAGGATTCTATAAGCGCACGGAGGAGTGGATACGTTTACACCCCGGCTGCAGGTACCGTGTTCTGCGCTACGATCTGGACGGCTTCAGGAACATAAATGGCGCCTTTGGCTACGAGGCCGGAAACCGGCTGCTGATGGCCTTTGGCCGCTACATGCATGAAAATGATACGGAGGACAGCTTCTCCGCGCACCTGAACGCGGACCATTTCGTGCGCTTCTGCTCGGATGATTCGATGTCTCCACGGGAAAGCTACGACCGCTTTGTGGCATATTTCAGCGACTATGAGCTGAAATATCCGCTTTCACTGCACATAGGCGTTTATGATCTCTGCGAGCCGGACTGCGGGCCGCAGGCCATGAGCTACAAGGCGCTCCTGGCGCTGCAGTCCATAAAGGGCGACTTTTCGTCGCATGTGGCATATTTCAGCCCCGCGCTGCTGCAAAGCACGCAGGAGCAGCTTGAGCTGCTGGGCGATGCCGATGCCGCGCTTCGCAGTGGTCAGTTTCAGATATGGTTCCAGCCACAGACGGATTATGAAAGCGGAAGGACCGTCGGCGCGGAGGCGCTTATCCGCTGGCAGCATCCGACGAAGGGGCTGCTGGCTCCCGGCTCGTTCCTGCCGCTTTTTGAGCGCAGCAGGATAATAACCTCGGTGGATAAATACGTCTGGGAAAAAAGCTGCCAGTACCTGCGTAAATGGCTCGATATGGGCTATGATATACCGATCTCCGTTAATATATCGCGGCTGGACATATATGAGACGGACGTCTGCGGCATTTTGCAGGGGCTTGTGGAAAAGTACGGCATTCCGCCGAAAATGCTGCATCTTGAGATAACCGAGAGCTTCTATATGGATAAGCCGAAGGAAATGATAGCCGTGGTGAACAATTTCCACCGCGCGGGCTTTACGGTGGAGATGGACGACTTCGGTGCGGGCTATTCGTCGCTGAACATCCTGAAGGACCTGGATATCGACGTTCTCAAGCTTGATCTGAAGTTTCTTGAGGACTTTGACGACGGAGAAAATCGCGGAGGGATCATTCTGCGCTCCGTTATTCAGATGGCAAAGGAGCTGAACATGTCCATTATAGCCGAGGGCGTTGAGACCGAGGAGGAGGCGAAGTTCCTTTCATCCATCGGCGGCTGCGTCATGCAGGGCTATTATTTCAGCCGCCCGAAGCCTGCGGAGGAGTTTGAAGAGCAGCTCGAGGCAGGACGCCGCTGATATACGGGTAAATAAAAAAAGCCATCCGCACGATTTTTCAGGAATCGTGCGGATGGCTTTGCTTTATGCTCTGTTTTTTTAGTTTATTCCCTGCTGCCTGCACCAGATGCTCATGACGAGCTTTACCGGCAGGAGCTTTACAAGCCGCACCGGCCTGCGGACCGGCCGACCGAGGATGGAGACGGATTTTTTGCGGGCGAGGTCCTTCATTGCCTGCTCGGCCACCTCGTCAGGGCCGTACCAGCGGTCGACGTAGCGGATATAGTCGGCATGATGCGCCGTGGCCTGAAACTCGGTCTTTACCCAGCCGGGGCAGACGCACATGACGTGTACGCCGGAGGGCTTCAGCTCGCGGCCAAGCGCCCGCGAAAGGCTCAGAACGTAGCTCTTGCCCGCGCCGTATACGGCCTGCCAGGGGACGGGCTGCCAGGCGGAATTTGAGCCGAGGTTGACGATGCTGCCGCCGCGCGGCATGTATGGGAGGCTCAGGCGGCACATTGCCGTCAGAGCGAGGGCGTTCAGCCGCGCGCTGAGGAGCAGCTTTTCAAGCTCGGCCTCCGCAAAGGGGCCGAAGGTGCCGCAGCCGGCGGCGTTAACAAGCAGCAGTATCTCGGGCTTTTCACGCTCGAGCGCGGCCCCGTATGCGCTGATGCCGTCCTGAGAGGAGAGGTCGAGCGGCATTGGGCGGATGCGGTTTGAGCATTCGCTCTGAAGCGCGCTGAGCCGCTCCTCCCGGCGGGCGATGACCCATATCTCGTCATATTTGCCGCGCTTATCCACGGCGAGGACAAATTCCCGCCCTATCCCGGACGAGGCCCCCGTTATAACTGCAATTTTCATTTGCCGCTCCTTATTATAGCTTCGGATTCTGAGATCGTATGGAGAAGGATGCGAAAGATCCCCGAAAACAGCCGCTTCAGGGGATATTCAAAATTAAATGTTTCGTTTGCAAAAAAAGCAACCTGTGGTAAAATGCCGTACAGTTATTGAAATAGCAGGAGAATGTGAATAACGTGCAGGAAATAATACTGAATTTTACAGATTGCAGGTGTTTGCCTGATTTACATGAGGAATTGAAAGAAAAATTTGGCTTTCCGAATCATTACGGTGAGAATTTATCGGCACTGTGGGATTGCCTGGACAACTATTGTAATTGGGATTTGACTGTTTATGTGCGAGGAATATATGAATTGCCTGAAGAATGGGATGAATATATAGCCAAAATATTGAAAATTTTCAATGATGTACATAATTCGACGCCAAACATAAGCTTTAAAATCATATCATAAATCGCCGAAGCTGTAAAACTGCAAATCGTATAAAAAAATCAGAGCAAGCGATATAAAGCTTGCTCTGATTGGTGCGCGAGGCGGGACTTGAACCCGCACGCCCGTAGTGAGCACCAGAACCTGAATCTGGCGAGTCTGCCGATTCCACCACTCGCGCATGTTTTTTTTAAATTATTGGAGGAAAGGGCGAAAGCCCAATCCTCCAAGCTTTGGTGCGAGAGATGGGACTTGAACCCACACGTCAGTTGACACACGCACCTCAAACGTGCCTGTCTACCTATTCCAGCACTCTCGCATATTCACTTCACAAAGCTTGCTCAGTATAATAAAAAAAGCTCCGTTTGTCAACCCCCTTTTTTGAAAAAAACGAAATTTTTCTGAAAAAGGGGGGCAAATTCAGATAAATGGCGTGGCGTAATACTCGTAATCCAGTATATCCGCAAAGGCGGAGAGCACCGGGCGCATGCTCCTGGCGTTGTACTCCACGGAGCTGCTGCGCAGAAAAGCGACGCGGCTCTGCGTTTGCGGCAGGGAGATAACAACGCTTGTACCGCCGCCCGAAATGGGATTTATCAGAAGATTGCCGCCGTGCCTGAGCGCGATATTGCGCGCCACGCAAAGGCTCAGACCCAGCCCTCGCGGCTCGTCGCCCGGCTCGAGCTGGATGGTCCCCGAGGAGAAAACGCGGGATAAAATATCCGGCGGAATGCCCCGGCCATTATCAGAGACGGATATCTGTAGGGAGCCGCCGAGCTGACTCAGGCTTACGCGGATGGTGCAGCCGCGCGAGCAGCTGGCGATGCTGTTTGCCAGAATGTCGAGAAGCATGCGCTCCACGCGGGCCCTGTCCGCGTAAATATACGTATTGTCGCAATTGGAGTGAAACTCCATGTTTATCCCCTTTTTGCGAATGAGGGAATGCGCCGTGGAAACAACGTCCGCGCAGAGCTCGTCAAGGTCGAAGGTGGAGGGGGTTATGTTCTCCGGCGAAACGCCAAGCTCCCCAAGCTCGCGGAGATTTTCGGCTATATGCAGGAGCTTGTACTGCGTGTGCCGCAATATGGCGTTGTATTTTGAAACGTTGTCCCAGTTGCGATTGTCGATATTTTCGGCAATGAGCTCCGCCGCGGCGAAGGAGGTGCCGAGAGTGTTTATCATTGATGTGCCGAGATTGCCCAGAAAAGCGGAAGCGCCGCTCACGGATTCGTCCGACCGGCCGGCGAAGGTATACACCTCCAGCTCGCCCACGGAGAAGCGGGCGGCCGCGAAGCGAACGGAGCAGAGCTCGATATCGCCGCTGCCGCAGTCGTTGAGCGGGGTGCCCTCGGTGAGCTGCGGTATAAGCCGCAGGGCGGCGTTGTTAAATTCGCACACGAGTCCGCCGTCACAGGCGACGGCGGCGCCGTTTACCTGCTCGAGCAGTCCGCCAAGGGGAAAGCCTTCGTTAAAATCATACATTTATATAATATCCTCTCAAAGCCAGTGGCGATAGTTCGGTCAGGGAAGGGCTGGTTTATCAGCACAAATATAATATCACGTAAGGTTACTCCATACAAGCATTATTTCCCAAATGCCCACCAGAAATTTATAAAATTTTCCATGTATTTTGACGAAATGGGGCGACGCCTGCCGCATTATGCGGCCTGAAGCAGAAAAATATTTCCCGCGTATATATTTTTTAAAACAAAAAAATGTCTCCGCACTTGAATTTGTTCAGTGGTGGGTATAAAATATGTAATGTACAGGCTTGTCCGCGCGGGGCAGTCCCCCACACGGGAGGAAAATAATTATTTCGCCGCGCATGCGTGCAGCGGCAGAATGGAGATTATTATGTCAATTAAAGTAGGCATCAACGGCTTTGGAAGGATCGGCAGGCTTGTTCTCAGAGCCAGCCTGGAGCACGGAGATATCGAGATAGCCGGCATCAACAGCACGATGGCGCCGGATTACATGATCTATCTTCTCAAATATGACACGGTACACGGCATTTTTAACGCCGAGCTGGGCTATACCGACCATTCCATCATCATAAACGGCCACGAGATCCCCACCTGCTGCGACAGAGACCCTGCCAACGTTCACTGGGGCGACTTTGGCGTGGAGTACGTTGCCGAATGCACCGGCAAGTTCCTCACGAAGGAAAAAGCTGCTCCACACCTTGCCACCGGCGCGAAAAAGGTCATCATGACCGCGCCCTCCAAGGACGATACGCCCATGTTCGTCGTCGGCGTAAACGAAAATACATACACGAAGGATATGAACTTCGTTTCCAACGCCTCCTGCACCACAAACTGCCTTGCGCCTCTTGCAAAGGTTCTCAACGACAGATGGGGCATCGAGACGGGGCTTATGACAACCATCCACTCCATCACCTCCTCACAGCGCACGGTGGACGGCTCCTCCGCCAAGGACTGGCGCGGCGGCAGAGCTGCCTCCGGCAACATCATCCCCTCCTCCACCGGAGCGGCGAAGGCCGTGGGCAAGGTCATCCCGAGCCTCAACGGCAAGCTTACGGGCATGTCCATGCGCGTTCCCACGCTGGACGTATCCGTTGTTGACCTCACGGTGAACCTTGCAAAGCCCGCAACGTACGAGGAGGTCTGCGCCGCGATGAAGGAGGCCTCCGAGGGCGAGCTGAAGGGCATTCTCGGCTACACAGAGGATCCCGTCGTTTCCTCCGATTTTCTCACGGATCCCCATACCTCCATCTTCGATAAGGGCGCGGGCATCGCGCTGACAGATACCTTCATGAAGGTCGTCGCCTGGTACGATAACGAATGGGGCTATTCCAATAAGGTGCTTGACCTTATCGAGCATATGTATAAGGTGGATAACGCCTGAATTTATTCATGAGCCGGAGCAACGTTTACAAATTGTTCATTTGCGGTTCACGGACAGTTGATTTTCGGGGCGTATTATATGGTCAGACAAGAAAGCAAGCTTGTTAGCCGTAAGGGCGGCGCGGCCGGGTGATGCCGCAGAAGTATCCGCGGATATGCCGACGCCCACGCCGCATGCGTGCCGCTCCGAAAGGCGTTTTTTCATTTTCTTCCTTCCTCACTTTTTCAACAGATGGTTCAATGCCGCAGTTCAAATGGCGAACTGCGGCATTGCCAATTTTTCGGGTGTGCTGAGGAGGGTGCGGTGGTGACGTGGACGCGGGGGCAGTATCGTGGACGCGTAATGGTTACGCCCACCACCGTCATCCTCGCGAAGCGCGAGAATGACAGCATATTTTCAGCACATGTGTCGTTACACTGCCGCAACCAACCGTGGGATTCTTCGGTCGCCGATGGCTCCCTCTGAATGACGTGCGGGAGCTGGACTGCGGCACGGGGGCGTTAGTGACTGTAGATGCAAAAGCCCACGCCCACCACCGTCAGCCTCTTTGCCTTTCCTGCTATTATTGAAATTCCCTGTTCACAAATACATCTGTCCGTGATATATTCATAATAATAAATAACTAACACTGGAGGCTGACGCATGAAAGAGTTCACAAATGTATTCAGGCCGCTGAAGATCGGACCGCTCACGGCGCGAAACCGCATCGAGGTATCGCCTGCGGAGCCGTTTCTGTGTACGAAGGACGGGCAGATAACGGGCGAGTTCGTCGCCTTTACAGCCGCGATGGCTAAGGGAGGCGCGGGCATCGTCACTGTCGGCGACAGTCCCGTGAACCAGGCCTACGCCGACGCGAACCACTACGTCGTAAACCTTGCCGACCCCTTCATCGTCCACGGCCTTGTGCGCGTGACGGATGCGATACACCGCTACGGCGCGCTGGCCTCCATTGAGCTGAACCTGCGTGCGGACTATCTCCCGGCGGATCTGACGCGCGAGGAGGTAAGGCAGATCATCCGCGACTTTGCAGACTGCGCTGAGCGCTGCCGTAAGGGCGGCTTTGACATGGTCATGCTGCACGGAGGCCACGGCCACACGGTATCGCAGTTTTACTCGCCGTATTTCAACCGCCGCACGGATGAATACGGCGCGGACTGCATGGAGAACCGCTGCCGCTTCGCCTGCGAGCTGATAGACGCTGTGCGCGAGCGCATCGGCCCGGATATGGCCATTGAATGGCGCATGAGCGGCGACGAGCTGCTTGAGCCGGGCGTAGGCGTTGGGCTCGACGAGGCCGTGGAGCTTGCAAAGTACATTCAGGACAGGATAGACATCGTTCACATAAGCGCCGGGAGCATGTACGACGTGCGGACGATCCCGTACACCATACAGCCCTCGTACATGCCGCGCCCGACGAACCTGCACCTTGCAGAGCGCTTCAAGCGCGAGCTGCGCATACCGGTAACGAGCGTCGGCTCGTTCAATATCGAGCTTGCCGAGGAGGCTCTTGCGGCGGGTAAGGCGGACATGATAGCCATGATCCGTCCGTTCATCGCCGATCCGGAGCTTGTAAATAAGGCGCGGCACGGGCGCGCGGACGATATCCGCCCCTGCATCCGCTGTAACGTCTGCACCGGCGACGATCCGCACGGATGTCCAAAGCCGCTGCGCTGCACGGTGAACCCCGTAAGCGGGCGCAACCCGGATTTTGACAAAATCGAAAGGGCGGAGACGTCTAAGAAGGTCGTAATAATCGGCGGGGGCTGCGCGGGCATGGAGGCCGCTCGGCGGCTTGCTGAGCGGGGACACAGACCGGTCATATTCGAGCGCTCCGCCGCGCTCGGCGGCAGTCTTGTCGACGCCGGGGCGAACCCGCTCAAGACCGACGTCCGCCGCTATGCCGAGTGGTCCGTGCGCTCAACGCTGAGCACGCCGGGGATAGATATCCACCTCGGGACGGAGGCGACGCCCGAGCTTGTTCTTGCCGAAAAGCCGGACGCCGTTATAATCGCGGTGGGCAGCGAGCAGATCATCCCGAACGTGCCGGGAGTGGACGGCGATAACGTCGCGCTCGCTGTGGCGGTCGACAGGGGAGAGGTGAAGCCCAGCCGCCGCGTCGTTCTTGTCGGCGCGGGACTTACGGGCAGCGAAACTGCCGTCACGCTCGCACGTGAGGGGCATGAGGTGACGCTGATCGACATGCTCAACCTGGAAGAACTCGAGGCACGCGATAAAAACATCGGAATGATACACCGCCTCGCGCTCGAGGCTGGAGTGAGCCTTCAGGGCGGACTGCGCCTTTCCGAGATCCGCCCTGACTCCGTCATTGCGGTCGACGCGGGCGGCGCGGAGCATGAAATTTTCTGCGACAGCGTCGTGCTCTCTCTCGGCGTTCGTCCCCGAAGTGACGTGGTGGAGCGTTTTCGATGCCTTTGCGATGAAACATACGTCGTGGGCGACTGCTGCCGCAGGGCGGGGAATATAACCTCCGCCGTTCGCGAGGGCTTTTTCGCGGCGATGAACATCTGACGCTTTCGGCGGCGGTGTCTTGACGGCGAGCACGACGGGAAAAATTTTTCGATTTTTTGAAAAAAGCTATTGCATTTTCCAGCAAAGCGTGCTATTATATTAAAGCTGTTAAGCATAAGCGCCGCTAGCTCAGCTGGATAGAGCGTCTGGCTACGGACCAGAAGGTCAGGGGTTCGAATCCCTTGCGGCGTGCCACGAAAGGTCTCATTTGCCCGAGGGTAAATGAGACCTTTCGGCATATTCGGAAAGAAAGCAGGGCAATGAGTACATTTAACGAAGAGGTCTACAATATCGTGCGCCGTGTGCCGCGCGGCAGGGTGATATCATACGGCCAGATCGCGCGCCTGCTCGGAAATCCCCGCGCGTCCCGCGCCGTGGGCTGGGCGATGCGCGTCTGCCCGGATACGATACCGTGGCAGCGCGTGGTAAGGGCGGACGGCGGCATCAGCGGCGGAGAGTTTGCCGATCTGCGCCGCGCGATGCTTGAAAGCGAGGGCGTCGGCTTTCTGCCGGACGGGCGCGTGGACATGCCGCGCTTTGCGTGGCTCGACGGAGTGGGAGGTAAAAAGTGAAGCAGTATAAATGCGGGTTCCGGTCGCCTCTTGGGGGCATTACGCTTTCGGCCTGCGAGGAGGGGCTTACGGGGCTCTGGTTCGACGGGCAGAAGTATTTCGGCGCGGCGATAGCTGACGGCGCGGAGGACGGATATCTGCCCGTTTTTGACGAGGCCCGCCGCTGGCTGGACGAGTACTTTGCGGGGCACAGGCCCGGCTTTACACCGCCGCTTGCGCCGCAGGGCAGCGAATTTCGCCGGGCGGTGTGGCGCATTCTGCTCACGATCCCATACGGAGGTGTGATGACCTATGGCGAGATCGCAAAAATGCTCGGCGAGGAGCGCGGAACGCCGGTGTCGGCTCAGGCTGTCGGCGGAGCGGTGGGGCACAACCCCGTTTCGCTCATAATTCCGTGCCACCGCGTTGTCGGCGCAGACGGCAGCCTTACGGGCTATGCAGGAGGGCTGGACCGCAAGCTGAAGCTTTTGAGGCTCGAGGGCGTGAATACGGACCGGTTTTTCATCCCGAAGCACAGCACCGCGCCATAATATGAAGACAGAAAAATCCCGGCATCCGTTTTTTGGATGCCGGGATAAAATTTTGCGTTTTTCAGAGGCTTACTTCAGCGCGGCGGTGATGATGGCCATCTTATAGACCTCGTCGGCGTTGCAGCCGCGGGACAGGTCGTTGATGGGGGCGTTCAGACCCTGAAGAATGGGGCCGTATGCGTCGAAGCCGCCCAGTCTCTGAGCGATCTTGTAGCCGATGTTGCCGGACTGGATCTCGGGGAAGATGAAGGTGTTGGCCTGGCCTGCAACAGGGGAGCCCTTGCACTTCGTCTTTGCGACGACGGGGGAAACGGCGGCGTCGAACTGGAGCTCACCGTCGATCTTGAGGTCGGGAGCGGCGGCCTTTACCTTGGCGGTAGCGTTGCGGACCTTGTCAACGTCAGGGCCGGCACCGGAGCCGAGGGTAGAGTAGGAAAGCATCGCGACTTTGGGATCGATGCCGAAGGTGGCGGCGGTCTTGGCGGTCTCGATGGCTATCTCAACGAGCTGATCCTCGTCGGTAGTGATGTTGATGGCGCAGTCGCCCATCGCGATCATTTCCTCGCCGCGAACAAGGATGAAGCAGGAGGATACGATCTTGTTGCCGGGCTTGGTCTTGATGAGCTGAAGCGCGGGACGAACGGTGTCCGCGGTGGAGTAGGTAGCGCCGCCGAGCAGTGCGTCGGCAACGCCCATCTTTACGAGCATGGTGCCGAAATAGTTGCCCTTCTGCAGCTTTGCGCGGCACTCGTCGGCAGTCATCTTGCCCTTGCGGAGCTCGACCATCTTGTCGACCATGGCGTCCATCTCGGGATAGGTGGCGGGATCGATTATCTCAAGACCCTCAATGTCAAATCCGCCTGCGGCGGCAGCGGCCTTTACTTCCTCAACGTTGCCCACGAGGATGGGGGTGAGAAAGCCGTCCTTTTTGAGTCTTGCGGAAGCCTCAAGGATACGGGGGTCGGGACCCTCGGTGAAAACGATCTTGCGGGGATCCGCCTTAAGGATGTCTATAAGCTTTTCAAACATATATGTACGCCTCCGATATATTATTCAGAGC
>CAKTED010000002.1 GCA_934546725.1 uncultured Oscillospiraceae bacterium
GAAATCCGGTGAAAATCCGGAGCTTAACCGTTGCTGTAAATGCATGAGTCTGCGCCTCGTGGCGTGAGCCGGTCATTGGGGAAACCTGAGAAGGCGGAGGTACGGACGCTCGGGAGCCTGTCTCCCGCAGAGTGCATGAGCCAGAAGACCTATGGCGGGCGAACATGTGGAGCGCGGAGCGGAAAGCCGCGTCCATAAAGGGCAGAAAATCGGCTGCAGCTTAATGGCTGCGGCTTTTTTTCGTGTCTGCGGGCAGGAACCGGGCGATATGACGGACATACGGACAGAAAACAGAATTTTTAAAAGAGGAGAAATGCGAGATGAAAAAGGCAGGAACAAAATGGCTGGCGCTTCTGCTTACGCTGGCGATGCTGCTGAGCCTGAGCGTGTCGGCCCTTGCGGCGGGTGAAAGCAGGCTGCAGACGGCGGTCACGGAGACCGGCAGCTTCATGTACAACACCGTTAAAAAGCCGGAGGTGGGTTCCATCGGCGGTGAGTGGGCAATAATCGGTCTTGCCCGCAGCGGCGTTGAGGTGCCTGAAAAGTATTATCAGGACTATTATTCCACGGTTGAAAAGTACGTTAAGGACTGCGGCGGCGTGCTGCATGACAAAAAGTATACCGAGTATTCCCGCGTTACCCTTGCGCTCAGCGCCATCGGAATGGACGCGAGAGACGTTGGCGGATATGATCTCACGAAGGCAATTGGCGATTATGACAAGACCATCTGGCAGGGCATAAACGGCCCCATCTGGGCGCTCATCGCGCTGGATTCAAAGGACTATCCCATGCCTCAGAACCCCGAGGCGAAGACCCAGGCCACCCGCCAGATGTATGTTGACCGCATCCTTGCCTGCCAGCTTGACGACGGCGGCTGGAATCTCCTGGACGAGGGCGGCAGCGGAGCCGCAGACCCGGATATTACCGGTATGGCTCTTCAGGCGCTGGCGAAGTACACCTCCCAGGAGAAGGTGAAAACGGCGACCGAAAAAGCGGTAGACTGCCTGGGCAAAATGCAGAATGATGAGGGCGGCTACTCCAGCTGGGGCACGGCAAATTCCGAGAGCGTTGCGCAGGTGATCGTGGCTCTCTGCGAGCTTGGCGTAAAGCTTGACGACAGCCGCTTTGTAAAGAACGGCCACAGCCTTGTTGACAACCTTCTCACCTTCCGAAACAGCGACGGAAGCTTTAACCACGTCCTCGGCGGAGAGACGGGCAATAACCAGATGTCCAGCGAGCAGGGATTCTATGCCCTCGTCGCCGCTCTGCGCGCCGAGCAGGGAAAGAACAGCCTCTACCGCATGAGCGATTCCATAACCGTGAGCAAGCCTGAAAGCAGCGGCTCCACGGAGGGCGGTCTGCCCGGAAAGCATGCCGATGTGAAGGTCGTGCCGGTAACGAAGGAGGGCGTGACCTTCGAGGATATCAAGGCTTCCGCCAATAAGGACGCCATCGAGGCGCTTGCCTCGCGCGGAATTATCGACGGTATGACCGATACCACCTATGTTCCCGCAAACAGCATGACCCGCGCGCAGTTTGCCGCGATAGTCGTGCGCGCGCTCGGCTTTGATACGACGGCCGGTGCGGCTGCCGGAAAGAGCTTTGCCGATGTAAAGACGGACGCCTGGTATCACGACTATGTGATCACCGCCGCGGGCTACGGCATAGTAGACGGCGTTGCCGAGGGCAGATTCGATCCCGAGGGAACGATAAACCGCCAGCAGGCCGCGACGATGGTGGCCCGCGCCGCGAAGCTCTGCGGCATGGATACGGAGCTTTCCGACGCCGAGGTCCGCGACATGCTCGCGCAGTTTGGAGATTACGTTACCTCCGCCGACTGGGCGAGACCGCACCTTGCCTTCTGCTATAAGGCCGGCATTCTCAGCCAGGACGATCTTGATATTCAGCCGACCGCAGCGATACTCAGGGGCGAGATGGCTCAGATGATATTCAACATGCTCGGAAAAGCCGAGCTTATCTGACGGACCGGGAGCTTATTATAATGTGGTGGAAGAAAAATAAATGGAAGGTAATAATTCCACTGATAGTTGTTGTTATCCTCGCTGCGGCGTTCTATTTTGGCGGAAACGCGCCCGGAACGCGCGGCTGGAGCGTTTCCTCAACGCCGACGCCCACGGTGTCGGCAGACGCGAACAGCCCTGAACCGACGGCTTCTGCCGAACCGGTGGACGGGCGGAATGAGGATGGCGGCGAGACCGCCGCGCCGGAGGAAACTGCTGCGCCCCCAGACGCTCCGGAGCAGACCCCGGAGCCGGAGAAAAGCGAAGAGCCGACCGCCGCGCCGGAGCCGGAGCCGACGGCAACGCCCGCGCCGTCGAAGGATCCCGAGGCCGATAAGAACTATTCCGAGGAAAACGGAATGGTGATAGACCCCGAGACGGGCAAGGACAAGTACAATACCGACCCCGTCCCGGAGGGCAAGCCCCTGCCCGTGGAGCCGGAGAACGTGACCGTGGGCAGCACGGCATATACCTGCACTATTTCGATCTCCTGCGCGACGATCCTTGACAACATGGATTACTGCAAGGAGGAGAAAAAAGAGCTCGTTCCGGAGGACGGCTGGATCCTTAAGGAGACGCAGGCTACGTTCTATGAGGGCGAGAGCGTTTTCAACGTTCTTCAGCGCGTCTGCAAGCAGAATAAGATACATATGGAGTTTTCCAATACGCCCATGTACAATTCCGCCTATATCGAGGGGATAAACAATCTCTACGAATTCGATGTGGGCGAGCTTTCCGGATGGATGTATAAGGTGAACGACTGGTTCCCGAACTACGGCTGCTCGCGCTATCAGCTCAAGGACGGGGACGTGGTGTGCTGGGTGTACACCTGTGACCTTGGATATGACGTTGGCGGCGGTTACGCCGTGGGCGGATGACGATCCGCCGGCCGGGTCGGGAACGCAAGCTCCCGGCCCGGCGAAAACTATTTTAAGCACGAAACGGAATGATGCCCTTGAAAAACAGAGATACATTTTCATCCTACCATCCCCTGATAAATTTTCTTTATTTCGGGCTGGTGCTGGTGTTTTCCATGTGCTTCATGCACCCGGTATACCTCGTGATATCGCTTTCGTCGGCCATAGCGTACAGCGTTTACCTCAGGGGACGCAGGGCGGTGCGATTTTCGCTGCTGTACATGCTGCCGATGGTCATATTCGCCGCGCTGATAAACCCGGCCTTCAATCATGAGGGCGCGACGATACTGACGTATCTGCCCACGGGCAATCCGCTCACGCTTGAGAGCATAACCTACGGCTTCGCGGCGGCGGTGATGCTCGCGGCGGTCGTAAGCTGGTTTTCAAGCTATAACGAGATAATGACGTCCGATAAATTCGTTTACCTCTTCGGCCGGATCATTCCGGCGCTCAGTCTCGTGCTTTCCATGACGCTGCGCTTTGTGCCGAAGTTTCGCGCGCAGATAAAGACTGTCTCGGAGGCTCAGCGCTGCATCGGGCGGGACGTGAGCGACGGCAGCATATTGCAGCGAGTGAAAAACGGAATTACGATACTTTCCATAATGATAACCTGGAGCCTTGAAAACGCCATAGAGTCTGCCGACAGCATGAAGAGCCGGGGCTACGGCCTGCCGGGCAGAACTGCCTTTTCCATCTACCGCTTTGACAGCCGCGACAGAGCCGCGCTGCTGTGGCTCATTTTCTGCGGCGGCTATATCATATCGGGCTGGATATGCGGCGGCGTTTATTTCAGATATTACCCCACCATGAAGGGCGTGGCAGTAAGCCCCATGAGCCTGAGCTTCATGCTCGTTTATCTCGCGCTCTGCCTCACCCCTGTTATTCTGGATTTGAAGGAGGACTTTAATTGGAAACGTTTGCAATCCGCGATCTGACCTTCTTTTATCCCGAGCAGAGCAGGGAGACGCTGAAGAACGTAAGCTTTACGATTGAGCCGGGGCAGTTCGTTACGCTCTGCGGCCCATCCGGCTGCGGAAAAAGCACGCTGCTGCGCCAGCTCAAGACCGTTCTCGCGCCGCACGGAGTGCGCACGGGCGAAATACTTTTTGACGGCAGGCCGCTTGACGGCATCGACCAGCGCGAGCAGAGCGCGCGCATCGGCTTCGTGCAGCAGAGCCCGGAAAACCAGATAGTTACCGATAAGGTCTGGCACGAGCTGGCCTTCGGACTGGAAAGCCTGGGCTACGATACCCCGACCATTCGCGGAAGAGTGGCCGAAATGGCAAGCTTTTTCGGCATTCAGACCTGGTTTTACAAAAACGTGACGGAGCTTTCCGGCGGACAGAAGCAGCTTCTGAACCTTGCATCCATAATGGCGATGCAGCCCTCGGTGCTCATCCTGGACGAGCCGACAAGCCAGCTTGACCCGATCGCGGCCTCGGACTTCATAGCGACTGTCGGCAAGATAAACCGCGAGCTCGGCACGACGATAATAATGACGGAGCACCGCCTGGAGGAGGTCTTCCCGATATCGGACAGGGTGCTCGTCATGGACAGGGGCCGCCTTATAGCGGACGGCACTCCGGGCGAGGTAGGGCAAATGCTTCGCGGAACGGGCCACTCCATGTTCCTTGCCATGCCGACGGCCATGCGCATCTGGGCGGCGGTGGACAGCGATTCCGCCTGCCCCATCACCGTTCGCGACGGCAGGGACTGGCTTGGAGGCTTTGCGGCAGAGCATGAGCTTGCGGCGCTGCCTCAGAGGGAGACGAAAAAGCTTTCGAGCGAAGCTGCCATAAGCATTGAGGACATCTGGTTCAAGTATGATAAGGACATGCCGGACGTTGTCAGGGGGCTCTCGCTCGAGGTTAAGCGGGGAGAGTTCCTGGCGGTGCTGGGCGGAAACGGAACCGGAAAAACAACGACGCTTTCGGTTATCGGCGGCTTGCGAAGGGCGTATCGCGGCGAGGTGAAAACTGAAGGCAGCATAGGCGTCCTGCCGCAGAATCCGCAGACGCTTTTTGTAAAAAAGACGGTGCGCGAGGATCTGTTTGAGATACTGCGCGGCGGCGCAGGCAAGGGGCTTTCAAAGGAAGCGAAGGATGAAAGAGTCGCGCGGGTGGTGAAGCTCTGCCGCCTTGAGGAGCTGCTCGACAGGCACCCCTACGACCTTTCCGGCGGCGAACAGCAGCGCGCCGCGCTGGCTAAGGTGCTGCTGCTCGACCCTGACATTCTGCTGATGGACGAGCCAACAAAAGGGCTGGATGCGGAATTCAAGCAGATTTTCGCAGTGATAATAAAAACTCTTCTTCGGCGCGGCGTGACCGTATTCATGGTCAGCCACGACGTGGAGTTCTGCGCGGAGCATGCTGACCGCTGCGCGCTGTTTTTTGACGGCGGCATCGTAACGCAGGGCACGCCGGTGGAGTTTTTCTCCGGCAACAGCTTCTATACCACCTCGGCGAACCGCATGGCGAGAGCGTGGCTGCCGGAAGCGATCACAGCCTCGGACGTTATAGCGGCCTGCGGCGGAGACGTGCCGCCCCAGCCGGAGCTGGACGAGGATATTCCGCCGCTGCCGGAGCCGGAGAAGGGAAGCACGGCCGCAAAGCCGCCCAAACTGCCCGTCTGGCGCAAAGCTCTGGCCGCTGTGGCCGGAATAGTCGCGCTGGTGGCGTTTATAAAATCCATTACGGTGACGGATCTTTCCGCGCTCATCAATTCCTCGGGGCTTACGGGCGTTGCGGATGATTACATCGTGATATATGCCGTTCTGATCGCGGCGCTTTTCGTTTTCGCCGCCGCCATAAGCCGAAAGGCGCCGAAGCCTGTAAGGGTGACGCCTCCGAGGGAAAAGCGGAAGCTTTCAAAGCGTACCATCGCCGCGACCGTAATGATCCTGCTGCTGATACCGGTAACGCTTTTCGTCGGCGTATTTTACCTTGGCGGGAAGAAATATTATTTTATCGCGCTGCTGATACTCGTGGAGACCATGCTGCCCTTTGCCCTCGTTTTTGAAGGGCGAAAGCCGCAGGCTCGCGAGCTTGTCATAATCGCGGTGCTCTGCGCCATCGGAGTAACGGGGCGCGCGGCGTTCTTCATGCTGCCGAACTTCAAGCCGGTGCTGGCGCTCGTCATAATATCCGGCGTTGCCTTCGGCGGCGAAACGGGCTTCCTCGTCGGCGCCATGACGATGCTCGCTTCAAACGTGATGTTTGGCCAGGGACCGTGGACGCCGTGGCAGATGTTTGCCATGGGCATAATCGGATTTCTTGCGGGCGTTCTGTTCCGCAAGGGCCTGCTGCGGAGAACGCGGTTGTCGCTCTGCATCTTCGGCGCGCTTTCAACAATAATTATTTACGGCGGAATAATGAACCCCGCGCATGCGCTGATATATGCCAACAAGGCAAACCTGGGCGTGATACTGGGCTACTATATCACTGGCTTCCCCGTGGATCTCGTGCATGCGTCCGCCACCGTGCTGACGCTCTGGTTCGCCGCCGAGCCGATGCTTGAAAAGCTCGACCGCATCAAGGTCAAGTACGGCCTTGTGGAGTAAGATATGAAAATAAGAAGATCGGCACGTATCGCGCCGGTCTTCTTATTTTGTCAAAAAACATGTTGCTCAACTGAGAATAATAGTGTATAATAAGCAGACGATTGTAAAAAACGGAGGGGGAATATGATGCGCACGAAGGAGACGCGGCGGGGGATGCTTTCCGCCTGCATACTGGCCGCGATACTGCTTGCGCTTTTCCTGCTGTCCTTCTGGCTGGGGCGGTACGATGTGCCGCCCGGCGAGGTGGTGCGCATCCTTCTGTCGCGCATATTCCCCATCAAGGCGACCTGGTCGGAGCAGATGGAGGTCGCGGTGATAAATATCCGCCTGCCGAGAATACTTCTGGCCTGCATGGTGGGCGGCTGCCTTGCCACGGCGGGAACGGCCTACCAGAGCGTGTTCCGCAATCCCATGGCCGCGCCGGACATACTGGGCGCGTCCTCGGGGGCGTGCTTCGGCGCGGCGCTGGCGATACTGCTGGGCCTGCCGCGCGGCGGCGTTACGGCGCTTGCCTTCGGGTGCAGCCTTATGTCCGTCGTGCTGGTATACGCCGTTGCCCGCAGGGCGAGAGGCAGCCGCGTAACGACCATACTTCTCTCGGGCGTGATGATCGGCTCACTCTTCTCCGCCTGCACGTCCTATGTCAAGCTGGTGGCCGATCCGGCGAATCAGCTGCCGGAGATAACCTACTGGCTCATGGGCAGCCTTTCCGGCACTCGGCTGAAGGACGTCGGCTTTGCGCGGATACCAATGCTCATCGGCCTTGTTCCGCTGTACTTTCTCCGCTGGCGGATGAATCTGCTCACGATAAGCGAGGAGGAGGCGCGGGCCATGGGCGTGAATACCGGTCTGCTGCGGCTTGTCGTTATCCTCTGCGCCACAGTGCTCACGGCCGTAAGCGTCGCCGTGAGCGGAATGATCGGCTGGGTGGGCCTCGTGATCCCGCACCTTTCGCGCAGGCTTGCCGGGAATAACTGCCGCTTTCTCGTGCCGGTGTCCACGCTGTTCGGCGCGGTATTCCTGCTGCTTGTTGATAATGTATCGCGCAACCTGCTCGCGGTGGAGATCCCGATAGGAATATTGACGGCCTTCGTCGGCGCGCCGTTTTTCCTGTATCTGATGACGAGGAAGGAGCAGATCCTGTGAGCCTTACGGTAGAGTCGCTTTCCTTCGCGTTCGGCAGCCGCGAGGTGCTGCGCGGCGTGAGCTTTGAGGCGGAAAGGGGCGAGCTGCTTTCGGTGCTGGGGCCAAACGGAGTGGGGAAGAGCACGCTTTTTCGCTGCATCCTCGGCTCGCTTGAGGACTATGGCGGAAGAATACTGCTGGACGGCGAGGATGTTCGCGGCATTCCTCTGCGCGAGCGGGCGAAGCGGCTGGCGTATATCCCGCAGATACACAGGCCGACCTTTGGCTACACGGTGCTGGACACCGTTCTCATGGGTACGAGCCGCCAGCTTTCGGCCTTTCAGCAGCCGCGGAGGGAGCAGACGGAAATTGCCCTTGCCGCGCTCGAGCGGGTGGGTGTGGCGCAGCTTGCGGAGAGAAATTTTGCCCATCTTTCTGGCGGCGAGCAGCAGCTGGTGCTCATTGCGCGGGCTATTGCCCAGCAGTCGGATACGCTCGTTATGGACGAGCCGACGTCCGCGCTGGACTACGGCAATCAGCTGCGGGTGCTCAGACAGGTACGGGAGCTCAGCCGCGAGGGCTACACGGTGCTTCTCAGCACGCATAATCCGCAGCATGCGCTGACGTTTGCGGACCGCGTTCTCGCCCTGCGGGACGGCGCGGTGGAGGCGTTCGGCAACGCGGAAAGCGTTCTGTCGCCGGAGCTTATGGAAAGGCTCTACGGCGTGAAGGTAACGATGGCGGAAACGCCCGGCGGCAGCATTATAGTGCCGCTCATGAATGATCAACGAAAGGAAAAGTGAAAATGAAAACGAAAAGACTTTTTGCCCTGCTGCTGGCGCTTGCGATGATCCTCAGCCTTGCGGCCTGCGGAACGAAAAATAACGAGGCGCCGGAGAGCGCCGAACCGACCACCGCACAGACAGCTGAACCGACCGATGCTCAGGATGAAGCGCCGGAAAGCGACACCCGCATTTTTACGGATTCAACGGGTCGCGAGGTGGAGGTCCCCACGAAGATAGACAGGATCGCTCTCAGCGGACCGATGGCGCAGATAGTGCTTTTTGCCCTCTGCCCTGATAAGCTCGTTGGCATCTCCAACGCATGGAGCAGCGAGGCAGAGCAGTATCTTGATGAAAAATATTTCAATATGCCGCAGATAGGCCAGCTTTACGGCGGCAAGGGCGAGCTGAACCTCGAAACGCTGCTTGACAGCGGCGCGCAGGTTGTCATTGACGTGGGCGAGCCCAAGGGCAGCATAAAGGAGGATATGGACGGGCTTCAGGAGCAGACGGGCATCCCGTTTATTCATATCACGGCAAGCATGAACTCCTATCCTGAGGCATACCGCATGCTGGGAGACCTGCTCGGAATGAAGGACGAAGCGGAGAAGCTGGCGCAGTACTGCGAAAAAATATATGAGCGCACGGTGAAGCTCGCGGAAAGCGTGGAGAAGGCCAACGTGCTCTATGTTACCGGCGGAGACGGACAGAACGTCATAGCCGCAGGATCCTATCACGCGGAGGTGCTGGATCTTCTGACGAATAACCTCGCCGTGGTCGACGAGCCCTCCTCCAAGGGCACCGGCAACGAGGTGAGCATGGAGCAGATACTTAACTGGGATCCCGACATTGTCGTTTTCGCGCCGGACAGCGTATATGCGGACGTGGCGAATGATGAAGCATGGCAGAGCGTAACGGCAATAAAGAACGGCACGTATTATGAGGTGCCCTTCGGACCGTATAACTGGATGGGCTTCCCGCCCTCCGTGCAGCGCTATCTTGGCATGGTATGGCTGAGCAGGCTGCTTTATCCGGAGGCCACGGAGGAGTACGATCTGTTCAGCGATGTTCACGAGTACTATGAGCTGTTCTATCACTGCGACCTTACGCAGGAGCAGTATGATGGACTGGTGGCAAATTCTATCGGCAAATAAAGCGTTAAGGCCGGCGCAGGCGTTTTGCCTGCGCCGGTAAAGCTGTTTGAATATGGGGGACGAGCATATGACCGGACATGTTTTTCTGACGGGTGAAAAACGCGTTGGAAAGTCGACGCTGCTGAAAAAAGTGCTTGCCGGCTTTTCGGGAAGCATCGGCGGCTTTTTTACGGTGAGGACAAACGCTTTCCTTGAGGGGCGATATTCTGTTCACCTGTTTGCCCCTGGAGAGGAAACGAAGCCGGACGAGGGAAACCTGCTGTTCGTTTGCGGAGAGCCGAATGGAAACTCAACGGAAAGCTTTGAACGCCTTGGATGCAGGGCGCTCGAGAGCGTTCGCGGCAGCTCGCTCATAGTTATGGACGAGCTTGGCCCGCATGAGGCAGAGGCCGTTCGCTTTCGCAGAGCCGTGCTGAAGCTGCTGGACGGCGATACGCCGATCCTCGGTGTACTCCAGGCTCCGGCGGAGCGGTTCTGGCCGGAAATAGTGAAGCATCCGGGGGCGGAGATAATTGAAATCACGAAAAGCAATCGGGACAGCGAGGCGCTTTTGCAGCATATCCTTGCGGCGATATCCGGCTGAAGCGGCGGCGGAAAAAATTTGCGCCGTCCGCCCCGCGCGGATACGTTGACAAAAGCGCGGCTCTTCTGTATAATCAGTGTGAAAATTGCAATATGCCGCAGCATGACCCCGTCTGCGACAGATCTTGTGATGGAGGCGGGGATGAGGAAATCCGGTGCGATGCCGGAGCAATTACCGTTGCTGTATGCGCAGGAGACTGACGTTCGTGGCGAGAGCCGGTCATTGGGGAGAAGCCCTGAGAAGGCGGAGCATCAGTCGAGGATGCGGCTGCATCCGGCTGCGTAAGCCAGAAGACCTATGCTGCTCGAGAGTAGTTCGGTGACAGCCGGGCGGATTATGTAACGGGAAAACGGCCGTAGCGGAGCGCCCTTGCGCGCCCCGCTGCGGTCGTGCATATTTTTTTCGGGAAGTAAGAAGTAAATTAATAAAAACGGAGGAAAAAGTTATGAAGAAAAGCTTTGGACTGCTGCGACGCGCGGCGGCGCTGGTGATGTCGGCAGCGATGCTCGCCACGGCCGCGTTTGCCGCAGACTGGCCGCAGTTTCTCGGCAGGGAGGACGCGCAGGGAATATCCGACGGCAAAAGCGCCACGACCGGCGCGGAGCTCAGCCTGCGCTGGGACCGCATAACCGGCGCGGAGGGTGCGGAGGGCCACAACTGGACGGACGTGCCCGGAACGCCCATAGTTGTCGGCGACTATGTTTATTATTACAGCTCCCAGTATCTTCGCAAGGTCGAGCTTGCCACCGGCAATGAGGTCGCAAAGGCGAAGATATACGGCGAGCCCGTGAACCAGTTTTTCATAGACATCGCCTACGGCGAGGGGAAGATATTCGTCCCCTGCCAGAAGAACAATCTTGACGATATCGACGTAACCGGCTGCTTTTTCCGCGTATTTGACGCCGAAACGCTCACGCAGCTCTACGTTACCGAGCAGGTCCCCGGCGGACAGATGCAGTCGCCTGTAATGTATCATGACGGCTACTTTGTCACCGGAACCTACGGCCGCGGCGGCTCCTACGCCTGCTTCACGGCCGCGGATGACGACACCTCCACCGGCAATGAGATCAAAAAGGCCGTCTGGAGCATCGAGGCCGAGGAGGGAGGCCGCTACGGCTTCAGCTTCAACGGTGCAGCCTTCGTCGGCGATTACTGCTACTATACCTACGGCAGCAATATCTTCGTCGTGAAATATAAGACCGGCGAGTATCAGAAGTACGACGTCGGCACGGACTATATCGGCCATTCCACCGTTGCCTGGAGCGGCGAGACGAACCGCCTTTACGCCGCGTTCAATAATCCCGACGGCGGCGCTTCCGTCTTCTCCTTCGCCATCGGAGAGAACGGCATGCCCGACGCTGCCACGGCTCTTGAGTGGAAGTCCGGCACGCAGGGCGGCGGAACGCAGTCCACGCCCGTTATATACAGAGGCCGCCTCTATATCGGCGGCGGCGGCGGGACCATGGGCTCTGCCGAGCCGTTCCACGTTGTGGACGCGGCCACGATGAAGGAAATATATTCCGTTCCCGTGCTCACCAAGGGCTCGGCGGGCGTCTCCACGGCCTACGCCACGGAGGAAAACGGCTGGCAGGTATATATTTACATCGTCCCCTATGCCCCGAAGGACGACAGCGTATCTCAGATGTGGATCATAAAGGACAGCCAGGGCCAGACGAAGGCGGACTACGAGGTCGTGGACGGCATAGGCCAGAAGCAGTACTGCTCGCAGAGCGTTATCGTCGCGTCCGACGGCTCTCTCCTGTGGTATAACGACGCCGCGCGCCTTTACTGCTATGAAAACGCGACGGCCTCCGGCATTGTATTTAAGGATACGCGCGGCCACTGGGCCGAGGATGATATCCTCTTCCTGAACGAAAAGGGCATCGTGAGCGGCACGGGCGAGAGGACCTTCTCCCCCGAGGCGACGCTTACCCGCGCGCAGTTCGTGCAGATTCTGGCGGGCCTTTCCGGCGAGGATTTTGCAAAGCTCTCCACCGATGCGTTCGACGACGTTAAGAGCGGCGACTGGTTCGCGCCCGCCGTTGCGTGGGCGGTCGAGCGCGGTATAACGAGCGGCAGCGGCGAGAGAACGTTCTCTCCCAACGCGAAGATCACGAGACAGGATATGGTCGTAATGCTCCAGCGCTACGTTGAGAGCGTTGCGAAAACGGAGCTTAAGCCGACTGCTGAGGCGGCGGAATTTGTCGACGGCGGCAGCATCGCGGCCTATGCGGCGGATGCCGTGAAGCTCATGCAGGAGAGCGGCATTATCGGCGGCATCGATACGGCGGAGGGTCTCTGCTTCAGACCGCTTGCGAACGCCACGCGCGCTCAGGCCGCAACGATGACGGCGAAGCTTTACAGAATACTGTACGCGGAGGCGTAAAAGATGAAGAAGTATTCAAAGTATATAAGGATAGCGCTCATAGCGCTCGTTGTAATAGCGCTTGCGGTCGTGGCTGTGCTCAAGCTGAAGATCGAGCCTGCGGACCCGGTGCCGACGGCAACTCCCACCCCCGCGCAGAGCGCGGAGGCAGGCGCTTCCGCCGAGCCGACGGACGAACCCACGGTCGAGCCGACGGATACGCAGGAGCCCGAGGATACAACAGATCCTGGAGAAACTGCAAAGCCCGGGGATAGCACAGAGCCGGAGGTAACGCCCGAGCCCACCGTCGAGGTAAAGCCGGAGGAGACTGCAAAGCCCACGGCGACGCCGCAGCCCTCCAAAGCGCCTGAGCAGACGGCTGCTCCCACGCCGGAGGAGAGCGCCGCCCCCTCCGAGGAGCCGGAAAAGAAGCTCACCTGCACCTTTGAGATCCGCTGCGATACGCTGCTCGACACCTCCAAGGTGGAAAACGAGGCCATTCTGCCCTACATTCCCTCCAGCGGCGTTATTCTTGCCACGACGGAGGTCGAGTTCGAGGAAGGGGACAGCGTTTTTGAGGCTCTCAAGAAGGTAACGCGCGCAAATAACATTCAGATGGAGTTCCGTGACGACCCGCTTTACAGCGGCGCGTACATCGAGGGAATAAACTATCTCTATGAGTTTGACGGCGGCACGCTCAGCGGCTGGATGTATAAGGTGAACGGCAAGTTCCCAAACTATGGCTGCAGCAAATATTATCTTGAGGACGGGGACGAGGTCGTCTGGATGTACACCTGCGACCTGGGGCGCGACGTCGGCGATAATTCCGAGTGGTAACGGGGTGAAGGACTTATGATCGAGGACGGCGTTCAGGAAAGCGGTGAATTTTACCGCAGTCACCCGCTGCTGAACTTTGTATATTTCGCTTTCGTCATAGGCGTAACGATGTTTGCGATGCACCCGGTGTTCCTTGCGGCGTCGTTCATCATGGCCTGGGTGTACTCCCTTGTGCTCATGGGCAAAAGCGCCGTGCGCTTCAATCTCTTCACGCTCGTGCCGCTGGTTGTGATAATGACGCTCATAAATACGCTCAATGTGCATAACGGCGTGACGGTGCTGTTCTACCTGAACGATAACCGGATAACGCTCGAGGCGATAATCTTTGGCCTGGCCTCCTCCGTCAGGCTCACAAGCGTGATAATCTGGTTCCGCTGCTTCAGCGGGATCGTCACGGTGGACAAGTTCATCTATCTTTTCGGACGCTTCGCGCCGGTAATCGCGCTGACGCTTTCGATGATAATGCGCTATATCCCGCTGCTGAAGAACCGGTTCAGGGACATCTCCATGGGGCAGCGCTGCATGGGGCGCGTGCCGAAGGGGCGCTCGCTCATCAAAAAAATACGGCTGTATGGCAAGGAGCTTTCCATTCTCATTGCCTGGTCGCTCGAGGCGTCCATTGAAAGCGCGGACTCAATGGAGGCGCGCGGCTACGGTCTGCATGGCAGAACGAGCTTTCATCTCTTCCGCTTTGCGGCGTGGGAGAAGCGCATGCTTGCGCTCATGCTCGTTCTGGGCGGCATTACGGTCGCGGCCTGCGCGATGGGCGAGCTTTCGATTTATTACTATCCGAAGATTATCATCCCACGCTTCAATTTCGTTCAGGCGCTGAGTCTTGGAACGTATCTCGCGCTGATGATGATACCGGTCATTATGGACGTCAGGGGGCGGAAAAAATGGAATTCCTTGTATGCGAGCATGTAAATTTCACATATCCGGCCTGCGATAAACCGGCGCTGAACGATATCGACTTTACGGTGAACAAGTCGGAATTCGTCGTGCTCTGCGGAAAATCCGGCTGCGGAAAGAGCACTCTGCTGAAGCATCTGAAAAAGAATCTGATGCCCTACGGCAGGCTTGAGGGCAGCATCCGCTATCGCGGCCACGAGATCGAGGAGCTGGACGACCGCGTGAGCGCGGCGGACATCGGTTTCGTCCGGCAGGACCCGGATAACCAGATAGTTACGGACAAGGTGTGGCACGAGCTGGCCTTCGGGCTGGAGAGCCTTGGCATGGATAACAGGACGATGAAGCAGCGCGTGGCCGAAATGGCGAGCTTTTTCGGCATACAGACGTGGTTCAGAAAGAGCATAAGCGAGCTTTCCGGCGGACAGAAGCAGCTGCTGAACCTGGCCTCCGTCATGGTCATGAAGCCGAAGCTGCTCATTCTGGACGAGCCTACGAGTCAGCTTGACCCAATCGCGGCGGCGGACTTCATTGCCACGCTCAAGAAGATAAATACCGAGCTGGGCACGACGATAATCATATCCGAGCACCGGCTGGAGGAGCTTTTTCCGCTGGCGGACAGGGTGCTCGTCATGGATTCGGGCAGGCTCATCATAAACGATACCGCCCGCCATGCCGCCGCGGCGCTGGCGGACGACGGAAACGGCGGCAGGCAGGCAATGTTTTACGGTCTGCCCGCCGTTGCGAAGCTTGCCTGCACGGTGGGCTTCAAGGGCGAGTGTCCGCTCACGGTGCGCGAGGGCAGGCTGTGGATGGAGGACGTTCTCGGCGAGCCGCCGGAACGGGAGGGAACGGAGAAGAAGCGCCTCCTGCACCATGAGCCGAAGCCGAAAAGGGCAAAGGCTGAGCCAGATGCCGAGCCGCCGGTGCTGGAGGTACACGATCTCTGGTTCAGATATGCAAAGGCCGCGCCGGATACGCTGCGCGGCGTGGAGCTTTCGGCGAAAAAGGGCGAGCTTTTCGCCATCCTGGGCGGCAACGGCGTCGGCAAGACGACAACGCTGAAGTCGCTCACAAGGACAGTGAAGCCCTATCGCGGCACGATAAGCGTGAACGGGAAGGACGCCGGAAAAATGTCCGATACGGAGCTTTTCCGGCATAATCTTGCCATGCTGCCGCAGAATCCGCAGGCGCTGTTTACGGAAATAACCGTCTGGGAGGAGCTGCTCGAGGCACTGTGCGAGGAGAAGCTTTCGGATGAGGAGAAGAACCGCCGCGCGGAGGACATGCTGGAGCTGATGGACATTAAGGATCTGCGGGAAATGCACCCCTATGACCTTTCCGGCGGCGAGCAGCAGCGGCTGGCGCTGGGCAAGGTCCTGCTTCTCGAGCCGAAAATACTGCTGCTCGACGAGCCGACAAAGGGACTTGACCCCTTCTTCAAGCGCACGCTCGCGGGCATTTTCCGCCGCCTGCTCGACGGCGGCATGACCATGATAATGGTCACGCACGATATTGAGTTCTGCGCGGAATATGCCGACCGCTGCGCGCTGTTTTTTGACGGCGAGATCGTATCGAGCGGCACGCCGAAGGAGTTTTTTGCCGGCAACAGCTTCTATACGACCATTGCCAACCGCGTCTGCTCCCAGTGGCTGCCGGACGCCATAACGTGGGAGGAGGTGGCCGAGAGGTGCGAAGAGGCTATGACGAAAGCCAGGTAGTCGCCGCGCACAGAAAGCGCACGGCGGTTTCTGCGGTCATAATTTTCGTCTGCATACCGCTGCTTATCCTCCTCGGCGTAACGCTTTTTAACGACAGGCAGTATACGCTTGTCAGCTGGATGATACTTGCGCTCACGATAGCGCCGTTTTTCATGGTCTTTGAAAAGCGCAGGCCGAAGGCGCGCGAGATCGTGCTCATCGCCATGATGTGCGCGCTCACCATCTGCGCGCAGCTGCTGTGCCGCGTGACCGTTGGCATAACGGCTGGCTCGGCGATAATAATCCTCTGCGGCATTGCGCTTGGACCGGAGGCGGGCTTCCTCATAGGCGCGCTTGCGCGGTTCGTGCTGAATTTTTACGAGGGCCAGGGACCGTGGACCCCGTGGCAGATGTTCTGCTGGGGCCTGCTCGGCTTCCTTGCGGGCCTTGTGTTCAATAAGCCAAATGTGGAAAAGCTCAAGTCGCGCGATTTCAAGGTAATCATGGGGCCGGTGCTCTGCGTCGTCTTCTCCGTTGTGGCGGCGTATATCGTCTATCTGCTCTTCCCGCCGAAGGATGGGCAGACGTTCCTCGGCTGGCGGCTGTATGTTTTCGGTGCGGTGGGGCTGCTTCTGGGCGTCGTTGTCCAGCGCAGGCGCCTGCCTGTGGACTGGCTTACGCTTTCGGTTTTCACGTTCTTCGGAATATTCATAATCTACGGCGGCCTTATGAACATCTGCGCGATGGTCACGGCCGCGAGTATCCCCGGCGGCAACGAGGTCAGCTGGACCACGATGAAGGCGCTTTATATCTCCGGCGTATCCTACGACGCGGCGCACGCCGCCTCCGCCACGATATTCAACCTTATCTTCGGCGACAGCATTATCCGCAAGCTTGAGCGCGTTAAGCTCAAATATGGAATATACAGGTAAAGCCATGCATGTATTTATAAGCGGCGGTTGCAAAAACGGAAAATCCACCTTTGCGCTCAGAACCGCCCTCGGGCTTGCACCCGAGGCGCCGCGATATTACGTTGCCACGATGCTTCCGCACGACGCGGAGGATGAGGAGCGCATACGCCGCCATTGCCGCGCCCGCGAGGGGCTGGGCTTTGAAACGATAGAGCGCGGCCTGCGGCTGGCGGATATCCCGGAGCTTGTGCGCCACGGTGCGGTATTTGTGCTCGACAGCGTTACGGCGCTTCTGGAAAACGCCATGTTCCCGTATGGCGGCAGGGCGGAGCCGGGCGCGGCGGAGGCCTGCGCCAGGGAGCTTTTCCTGTTTCTTGACAGGGCGGCAAACGCCGTTGTTATCAGCGACTACATATATTCAAATTCATATTGCGCCTCGGAGAGCACAAGAGCGTATATGCGCGCGCTTGCGCGGCTCGACGCGCTGCTTGCGGCTCGCTGCGAGCGTGTGGTGGAGATATGCGCCGGTACGGCGACGGAGCATGAAAAATACGAGGCGGAGCGGGAGGCGGACGGCATGGAGCTTATAATCGGCGGGGCGCATCAGGGCAAGCTCGGCTATGCAAAAAGCGTACTGGGAGTTACCGAGGCGGAGATATGCTTTTGCAGCGAGACGGAGGAGCCGGAGCTTGCGAAGCGCTGCGTCTGCGGGCTTGAGCGCTATCTGCTCGGCTGCATACGGCGCGGCGAGGAGCCAAAGCTGGATGACCTGCGCCAGGACGCCGTGGTTATCATGGAGGATATTTCCTGCGGTCTTGTTCCGATATCGGCTGAAGAACGCGAGTGGCGCGAGCTTGCCGGCAGAAGCTCTGCCCGGCTTGCGGCGCGCGCGGGGCGCGTTACGCGCCTTTTCTGCGGCTTGCCGCAGCGGCTGAAATGACAGAAGGTAAAAAAATACCGTGCGGCAGGATCGGATGACCCTGCCGCACGGTGCTTTTGCGGCATCTGGCTGCTTGTGATGTGGACGCGGGGACTCAAAGTCTCCGTCATTCAGAGGGCGAAGCCCGTGGAATCCCCTGCGGAGGGGCAACAGCCCAAGCCGCGGACGCGGAGAGGCCAACGCTCACAACCGTCACCGGCCTCCAAACGTCAGACGTAGAAGCTGTGGTTACCGATGGTGGTGACCCATGTGCGGTTCCGGACGATCCAGAGGCTTGTGGCGATGCGCTCGTTGAGAAAATACAGGCAGTCTCCCGCAACGTCGGCGCCGTCAAGGACGAGCCGGGCGGCGATAACGGCGCTTTCGGTCGGAGTGTCGTATATCGTACCGTTGGCGGTGGGCGTGAACTGCACGCCGCAGGCCCTGTCGAAGATGACGCCGTATATCGTATCGGGATAATCGGCGGACGCCACCCTGTTCATGACCACGTTGCCTACGGCTATCTGACCGGCAAGGCTCTCGCCCCTCGCCTCGGCACTTATTATCCGCGAGAGCCAGTACACGGCGTCTGACGAATAGAACCCGTCGCCGCTTTTTATTGCCCCGCTGCCGGGAGTGACCGCCGCCGTGCGGGACTGCGCGTTCCATGTCACGGCCGCGTCAAAGGCCTTTGCAAGGCTGCGCCGAGGGAGAACGAAGCTGCCCTGCGGCGTGATGAAGGAATTTTTGCCGACGTAAAGATAGCGGCCGTTGGCCGTGATATATTCGCAGCCGCTGCGGGCGGTGAGCTCAAGCCCTGCCGAGCGCACCGTGACGCTGCGGGTGGCGGCGTCCCAGCTTATGGAGCAGTCGGGAGCGAGCACCGAGCAGAAGTCCCTGAGAGGGACAAGAGTAACGTCGTCCGAAATGAAGGCGCCGGAAAGCGAATGCCCGGCGACCCTGGCGCTTACTCCGCCGGCAGCGGAAGCCTTCGGCGCGGCGCAGATAAGCAGGATGAGCATAATGGCAGGAAATATTATCTTCTTAAGCATGAAAAGCCTCCTTTGTGCAGAGTTTAACAGCGGAAAGGCGAATTTACAAGCGGTAAATGTCGGAAAGGAAAAAATCGGGCGGACACGGGAAAATTTCAGGAGATGTTTTATGCAGCCCTTCGCAGAAATGCACGAATTTATTTGAAGAGATATTTATTATATTGTATCTTGACATTTTCGCGCGGTGAATATACACTTATCGAGTAAATCTGTTTTTGCAGAAACAGCATATTGCGTCGTGTCACTCGTAATAGCTGCCGCCAGACGGCAGGCGCAGTGATCAGGAAATCCAGTGAAGCCGTGCTTAACGGCGAGTCTGGAGCATTAACCGTTGCTGTGAGCGCATGAGACCTTTTGCTTCGGAGCGATCCGGTCACTGAAAACCTGTTTTTTGGGAAGGCGTGCAGAAGGGCGAGGGGATGGGCAGCCGTCCCCGGAAGCGTAAGCCAGAATACCGACGATGCAGACAGCGTGGAGCTTCCGCCAGGGCGGAATTTCCATGCGCCGATGTGCGGGAAAAACGGCCGCATCAGAATGCAGAATTCTGATGCGGCCGTTTATATTTTTCACGGCGGCGTAGCAGGGCATGAAAATTTTGAAACGGGGTTGATTACCATAAGAGCCGAATTACAGAATATCCGTGCGGAAATACAGAAGGCGGTCGTAGGAAAGGAACAGGTCGTGGACAAGGTGCTGATGGCCATCCTGGCAAGGGGCCACGTCCTGCTTGAGGATGTTCCCGGTGTCGGAAAAACGACGCTTACACTGGCCTTTGCCAAAACGCTCGGACTTGAAACGCGGCGCATTCAGTTTACATCCGATACGGTTCCGTCCGACGTTGTGGGCTTTTCTGTGCTGGATAAGGCCAGCGGCAATTTTCAGTACAAGCCCGGCGCGATAATGACGAACATGCTGCTTGCCGACGAGATCAACAGAACGAGCAGCAAGACACAGTCCGCGCTGCTCGAGGCGATGGAGGAAAGGCATGTAACGGTGGACGGAGTGACGCATCCGCTCCCGGAGCCGTTCTTCGTGCTTGCAACGCAGAACCCCCCGGGTTCCGCCGGAACGCAGAACCTCCCCAACTCTCAGCTTGACCGATTTATGATAAAGCTTACGATGGGCTATCCGGACAGGGACAGCCAGGTGCGGATCCTCCGGGACAGGAAAAAGGGAAATCCGATAGACGGTCTGAAGCAGATAATGACCAGAAGCGAGCTGGTGAAGGCGAGCGACCAGGTGGATAATATTCAGACGGACGACAGGATATATCAGTATATCACGGACCTGACGGAGGCGACGCGCGTACACCCGATGGTAAGCCTTGGCGTAAGCCCGCGCGGCGCGCTTGCATTGTGCAGAATGGCGAAGGCTCACGCCTGGATCTCCGGGCGGGAGTATACCATTCCGGAGGACGTTGCGGCCGTGGCGACGGACGTTTATGCGCACAGGCTTATGCCGGGCAGTAAGGCCCGGTTTAACGAGCTTACCGGCGAGATGATAATGGCGGAGATACTTGAACAGGTGAAAATGCCTGTTTTAGAGGAAATTAAATGACGGGACGTCTTATTTTGTGGCTGGCGGCAGCGCTTTTCTGCGCTGCCGCATGGGCGTTTACGGGGACGGAGGCCGCGGCAGCGGTCCTGGCCGGAGCCATACTGCTGCCTGCGGGGGCGATCCTGCTGGCGCGGCTGGCGTCAGGAAAAATCAGAACGGCGTTCTTTGCGCCCGGGGAGCTTCAGAAGGGACTGCGCGTCGTGGGAAGAATGGACGTGATAAACAGTTCGTGGATCCCTGCCGCGCGGGTCCAGGCAACGGTGGAGATCCGCAATGAGCTGACGGGAGAGACCGAACTCATGGAGCTTTCGTGTTCGGTTCCGCCCAGAGGGACGAGAAGAGTGGAATATGAGTTCATGTCCTCGCACTGCGGCCGCTTCAGCTTTTCGCTGGCGCGGCTCGTGGTGTTTGACTGGTTTGGCATCATTGGCTGGCGCGGAAACAGCGCCTTTGATGAAAACCGTGTGATCCTGCCGGAGACCTTCCCGATGTCCGTGCGGATAGCGGAAAGGGAGGCCCCGCAGGGGGATAATACCATAAGCCTCAACAGAAAGGGCGATGACCGGACGGAGATATTTCAGCTTCGGGACTACGCGGAGGGCGACAGCGTTAAGCAGATCCACTGGAAGCTGTCTCAGAAGTATGACAGGCTGATCGTTTCCGACCCGTCCGCGTCTCAGGAGCGCGTGCTGCTTGTGGCGTGGGACAAATCGGCTCCGGCCTCTCCAGACGTGACGGACGCGCTGGCTGAAGCCGTGATGTCGTTCTGCCTTACGCTGGTGGAGAATGAAATACCGTACAGCATCGCGCTGGATTCGCTTGAGAGCGCCGCCTGCGACATTACGTCTGAGGAGGAGCTTTACGATGCCGTGGGGCGGCTGCTGCGCACGGAGGAAGATGAATGCGGCAGCCGGGGGCTTGAGCAGCTGCTGAGCGTTCAGCGCTATCCCATAATAGCGCTTTTTGCGGCTCAGCCGCCGGAGAACCTGGCGCGGCTTGGCGCGGAGAGCCGGGTAACGGTCTTTCTGTGCGGAGAAACCGGCAAAATCAGCCCGGAAGGGGTAAATTCCATCGTGTTTTCTCCCGGGGACTATAAGAGCGTGCTGCGCGACGTAACGGTTTAGGAGGGGAAAACGGAATGAAGAGGGAAAAAGCTCGCGGCGGAGGACTTGCAGTCGAGCTTCGTCGCCCCGAAACGCGCCCCTCCGATACGGTGTGGAGAATTGCGCTTGGAATAGCCGTTGTGCTGGCGCTTACAGGCTGCGTGCGCAGCGCCTTCAATCTTGGAGACTGCTGCCAGTGGCTGGTGATCGCCGCTGTCGGAGCGGTATTCAGTACCGCAATGTGCGGCGCGGGCGGGGTAAGGCGACTTGTCATGCAGTGCGGCGCTGTGCTGCTGCTTGCGATATACGCGGTTGCGGCGGGCCGGGCGATCATGACCGGCTGGAATGTTGCCGTAAACAGAATATTTGAGGGTCTGGAGCTGAGCCTTGGCAGAATACTGCCGCGCTATGCCGTTCCGGAGGAGGGAAGCGCCAAACTTTACGCCACGCTTTTCATGGTCCTTCCTGCGGCGGTTCTTGGCACCTTTGCGGGACTGGCGGCGGAGGGGAGGATCCTTCCTCTCCTGCTGGTGGACGTCCTGCTTCTCGCGGGAGCCGTGGCGGGACTGACAGTTCCGGACGCCTGGCTTGCCCTGCTGCTACTGCTCACCGCGCTTGCGTGGGGCAGAAGAACAATGCGCCGCAGCAGCTGGCCGGACAGGGGCGGGATGGTCCCGTGGATGATGGCTTCGATAGCCGTCTTTACCGCTGCCTCCGTGCTCGTATCCGTTGTGGCTGGGGACGGGACCCATGCGGCGGAGGCGCGGCGGAGAAGCGTTGAAAACGGGATATACCGTCTGCGGTATGACGGCGGTGGCCAGGTGCTTCCGCACGGAGATTTTTCGGAGCTTGGCAGCTTTGAGCCGGACGGCGAAACGGTCGTGATGACCGTTGAGATGAATGAGCCGGAGGCTGTTTATCTGCGCGGCTTCGTCGGGGAAAAATATGTCGGAAACGGCTGGGCGGAGCTTGGCGCGGCGCAGCGGGCAGCGGGAGCGAGAGATTTTGCGTGGCTGCATGGCGGAGGCTTTTACGGGCAGACGCAGTTTGCACGGCTGGCGGGACTGCTTGGAATGGACGGCGGAACGTGCCGCGTGACGGTGAATAACCTTTCGGCCGACAGCGGACAGCTGTATATTCCGTATGAGCTCAGGGATGGACAGCCGGATGAAAACCAGATCGGGGATGAGGATATCCCGGCCTCGGGGCTTCGGGGACAGAGGGAGTATACATACAGCATGGTCAGGCACTCCGTGCTTGACTATGAGTCGCTCTATTCGGAGCTCAGCAGGCGCTGGAGCGCCGGTGACGAGCGCGTGAACGATTATCTCGAGAGCGAAAATGTGTACAGAGAATATGCCGTTGAAAATTATCTTGATGTGCCGGAGGAGGCTCGGCAGGCGATAGACCGCCTGCTCGGCGGGCAGACGGTACCCGTGGACGCAGGCTTTCGCTATGTTCAGCAGGCTGTTCAGGCCTGCCTGTCAGCTGCGGTGGCATATAATGAGACTCCTGAGGCATATACCGGCGGCGATTTTCTGACATTTCTTTTCGAGGAAAGCCATGAGGGCTACAGCGTCCATTATGCAACGGCCGCCACACTGCTGTTCAGAAGCTTCGGCATTCCTGCCCGCTACGTCGAGGGCTATTATATCTCGCCGGAGGCCGCGCAGGCGGCACTGGAGAACGGCGGAGTGATTGAGGTCACGCAGGCGGATGCTCATGCCTGGGTGGAGGTTTACAGGAACGGCGTCGGCTTCGTGCCGTTTGAGGCCGTGCCGGAAAACATGCAGAACGGGGCGCAGAATGAGCAGAGCAATAACAGCGCCGGTGGGGCCGATGAGAATCCGGATGATAATAACGAGCCTCCGGAGCTGTGGAAAATAGCGCTCTTTTCGCTGCTTGCGATAATACTGCTGCTCGCGGCGGCAGTGCTGATACTGGAGCTGCGCAGAAGGCTTGCCTTCAGAAGGCGCGCACGCCTGATGCAGCAGGGCGGACGCGAGCGTGAGGTCGAGCTGCGGATGGCGTATGCCGTCAGGCTTCTCATATGCACAGGCGTTCGCTATGGCGGAGGCTCGCTGCTGAACCTGAGGGGAGAGATCGCTGAGCGCTTTGGTGAGGACCTGGCCGAAGAGTTTTCAGCCGCGCTGGATGTACAGCGGCAGGCGCGTTTTTCAAGCCTGCCCGTGAGCGACGAGCAGTATGCGGCGGTCTCCTGCTTTTGCGAAAGCGCGGTCAGGCACGTGAAGGAAACGTGCGGCTTTGGAAAAAAGCTGAGCCTGCGCTGGAAGGACAACGTGATCTGACCCGATAAGCGCAAACCGCCCTGCCTGTAAGGCTTTTATGCGAGAGCGTGTCGACTTTATCGACACGCTCTCGCACGAAAAAAGCTCCCGGCTTAAAAAGCCGGGAGCTTTGACATATACGAAAAAAGGATCAGACCGCGCGGGTGACCTTACCGCTGCGGAGGCATCTCGTACAGGCATAAACGTGGCGGGGAGAACCGTCAACGATAGCCTTTACTCTCTTCACATTGGGCTTCCAGGTTCTGTTGGAACGTCTGTGGGAGTGGCTCACCTTGATACCGAAGGCAACGCTTTTTTCGCAAAATTCGCACTTAGCCATACATCGCACCTCCTTGCCTGCGGCTTTGCGGTAATTTTCTCAAAAATCTCTTTACAAAGAGCGGTATTTAATATACCATTGATTCCGGAAAAATGCAAGCTTTTTTTGAAAATTAATTGCGGAGTCTGCAAAAAAACGGACCGGGGTGACAGCTTTGAAGGAATTTACCATTGGGAAAAACGATGCGGGACAGCGGCTGGACAGATTTATGGAAAAGAACGTTCCGCTGCTGCCGGCCTCGCTCTGCCAGAAATACATCAGGATAAAGCGCGTCAAGGTGAACGGGCGCGGCTCGAAGCGCGAATACCGCCTGTGCGAGGGCGATGTGCTGAACCTCTATATAAACGACGAGTTTTTTGAAAAGCCTACGGAGGACAACGCATATCTGAAGGTTTCCACGCCAAAGATAGAGATAGTTTACGAGGATGAAAACATCCTCCTTGCCGACAAAAAGCCGGGCGTGCTCTGCCACAGCGCCGGGGAATACGACTATAATACGCTCATAGCCCATATCCAGAACTATCTTTATCAGAAGGGCGAGTGGTGCCCGCGCGAGGAAAATTCCTTCGCCCCGGCGCTCTGCAACCGCATAGACCGCAATACGGGCGGCCTGGTCATCGCGGCAAAAAACGCCGAGGCGCTGCGCATCATGAACGAAAAAATACGCGACAGGGAGCTTGACAAGCTCTATCTCGCCATCGTTCACGGCAGAATGACCCCGCCGGAGGGGACGCTTCGCGGCTATATATTCAAGGACGCCGTGAAAAACCAGGTATACGTTCGCCGTCAGGCGGAGAAGGGCGCGAAGTCCGCGGCAACGGAGTACCGCACCATAGCCGTGAAAAACGGCCTTTCGCTCGTGGAATGCCGCCTCCTCACGGGCCGGACGCACCAGATCCGCGCGCAGTTTTCTGCCGAGGGGCATCCACTGCTCGGTGACGGCAAATACGGCAGCGGGAAGGACGGCAAAAGCCTGGGCGAAAAGCACCAGGCGCTTTATTCCTACAAGCTGAAATTTGACTTCAAAACGCCCGCCGGAGCGCTGGAATACCTGAACGGCAGGGAGTTTACGGTTCAAAGGGTCGATTTTGCCGAAAAATATTTTGATATTTGCCTTAAATGATTGACAAGCAGGATAAAACATTCTATATTTACATCAATCTGCAAAAATTGTCGTTTTTTGCGGAGGCATAACAATATGGAACGGGGGAGGATAAATGTCCAAGGAACTCATACGCCTGACGGATGTTTCCGTGGCGTTTGATGATGAAATTGTTTTAGACAGGCTTAATATCCATTTTAACGATAAGGAATTCCTCACACTGCTTGGTCCCAGCGGCTGCGGCAAGACCACAACGCTGCGGATAATCGGCGGCTTCCTGGTGCCCACATCGGGAGACGTCTTCTTCGACGGTGTGAGGATTAATGATGTTCCTCCGTACCGGCGAAAGGTCAATACCGTTTTTCAGAAATACGCGCTTTTCCCGCATCTGAACGTTTTTGACAACATCGCCTTCGGCCTGCGCCTTGTTCGCCCGCGCCTGAGTAAGAAGGAGATAAGCGACAGG
>CAKTED010000003.1 GCA_934546725.1 uncultured Oscillospiraceae bacterium
TAGGAGCCGTCCGCCGCGGCGTCGGGAATGTTGCCGGGGGCTGCGGTATCATCGGGTGCGTCAGTTGCGTCGGCTGCGGTGGTGGGGGTAACGGTATTTTCCGCGTCTCCGTTGGAGCCGCAGGCTGCGAAGCTGAAAAGAATGAGTACGAGGCTGAGCAGCAGAACTGCATATTTTGTTATGTTTTTCATAATGTCCTCCTGAAAATAAATTCTGTATTGTCTACTGTCCTGATCTTTTATGATAAAATCACGTCCGCTGTGCACACGGAGCGAAATTTTATACTCTCTGCTTGAAAAGTTCTGCGAAAAGCTGTACCATGGAGAAAAAACCGGAGGGTGAAAGCTATGCGTCATTTTGTATTTATGCGTTTTGAAAAGGATTATTTCGATAAGGCCGTTTTTGAATATATCGAGGAGACCTTTTCAAGGCTTCAGTCCGTGCTGCCGGAGGAGATACTGGCCTGCCGCGTCCGCCAGAACTGCGTTGAGCGGGAGAGCAATATGGACCTCATGATCGAGATGGAGCTGAAAAACAGGCAGTCGCTCGAGCTTTATCTGAAGCACCCGCTGCATCTTGCAATAGGCGAGCGGATGAACAGCCATATCACGAGCCGCTGCTCGTTCGACTGCGAATAAGGGAAATAAAAAACGCCCTTTACGAGCCTTAAAGCTTCGTAAAGGGCGGAAAAACCGCGGTGCCACCTTTATTGGAACGCAAAAATGCGAACCATCTCGTCGGAATGCCAACACATTCTCTGCCTTTAACGCAGGCATACGGTCCGATTACTCACGCGAAAGGCGTTTTCCTCATTCCCTCAGCGACCCATTTGCCGTCCGGCTTTCTGCTGGCTTCTCAGCACCCCAGCTCTCTGTAAGCGCCCCTGGCGGTTTGACTCTCGCTTCAACGGTTTGAACTTTATTGATACGAAGTTTAGCACGCAAAGCAGCTTTTGTCAATACATTATCGATATAAATTATACCCATATTTCGCCTTCATGACCGATACGGCGATTGTTGAAAGCAGACAAAACCGGGGCGGATGATAATGGACCCGGTCTGCCGGGAGGCTGACTGCATCTGTTTGAACGCGCGCCGATAAAGCGGACGAAATGCTCAGCCGCCGCTTTTTCCGCTGCGGGCGATGGCCGCGATATCGCCGACTCCCGGCAGCACCATGTTTGGGCGGTAGGCGTATGTATTGAGCGTTTCCCGGCTCGAAACGCCGGAGAGCACAAGAACCGTGGACATGCCGCTCTCCATGCCGGAAATGACGTCCGTATCCATCCTGTCGCCGACCATGACGGCGTCTGCCGAATGGCAGTTCAGCAGCTTGAGCCCCGTGCGCATCATGAGCGGATTCGGCTTGCCGCAGAAATATGCCTGTTTGCCGGTGGCCATTTCTATGGGCGCTATGAGCGCGCGGCAGGCGGGGGCGATGCCGTTTTCTATGGGGCCGGAAACGTCGGAATTTGCACCGATGAGCTTTGCGCCGGACAGCACGAGATTCGTTGCCTTCGTCAGCGTATCGAGCGAATATGAGCGCCCCTCGCCGACGACTACATAGTCCGGATTTACGTCGTTCATCGTAATGCCCGCGTCATAAAGCGCGTTGAGCAGCCCTGCCTCGCCTATCACGAAGGCGGAGCAGCCGGGCGACTGGTCGCGAAGAAAGGCCGCGGTGGCAAGCGCGCTGGTATAAAAATGCTCTTCGGGTACGTCGAGCCCCATGCGGGCAAGCTTCTGGTTGAGCTCGCGCGGGGTATATCCGCTGTTGTTCGTCAGAAAAAGGTACTCCTTGTCTTCATCATGCAGCCAGTTGATGAAATCCGCAACACCGGGGAGTATCCTGTTTCCGTGATATATAACGCCGTCCATATCGCATATGAAGCCGCGCTTTGAGTTGAAGTCTATTGTCATGTTTTCCATATCCACACATCCCGTCATTATTCCTTACATATAAATTTAGCACATATTCAGCGGCTTTGCCACTGAAAAATGTAAAATCCACGTTATGAAAATACATTGGCAGGATCTGCGGAAAATTCTTGACGCAGGTATGAAAATGTTATATATTTTTATTAATGAATAATTTGAAAATGAGGGAGAAGTATAATGGGCTCGGAGATTTCTCAGAAGGGGCTTCTCATGCGAAGAAAGGTGCTGAGCGCGTCGGCCAAGGTCTTTCTCGAAAGGGGCTACGAAAAGGCGTCCGCAAAGATGGTCGCGGAGCTGCTTGGCGTTTCAAACGGTTCGCCGTTTTTTCATTATGGAAACAAGGAGGGCGTACTGCTCGAGCTGGTGCGGCAGATGTTTGCCGGGCAGTTCCGTGCGGCGGAGCAGCTTATGGGAACGGTTACGGACCCGCTGCTTCTCTATGCGCTGGAAACGTCCCTTCAGATACATATAACAGAGCTGAGCGAGCCGCTCAGAGAGCTTTACGTTACGTCGTATACGCTGCCCGGCACGACGAAATTCATCGTGGACAGCATGACGCCGAAGATAAAGGCAATATTCGGAGAGTTCTGGCCTGGAGCGGACGACAGGAACTTTTATGAGCTTGAGCTTGCTTCATCCGGGATAACCCGCAGCTTCATGAGGGAGCCGTGCGACGAAAGCTTTACGCTTGAGCGCAAGCTTCGGCTCTATTTCTCCTGTTGCTTCAGAATGTATAATGTACCGCCGGAAAGATATGAGCCCGTGATAGAGCAGGCCGTGGGGATCAATCTTACGCAGGTGGCGAAGCATATTATTGACAGAACGGTACAGCAGGCGGACGAGGCCTTTGAGCTGGCGATGACCGCAGGTAAAAGAAACGGAGGAACGATATGAAGAAAAAGCTGCATACCGTCCGGCATTCAGCAGCCCGCCGCGCGCTCTGCTCGGCGCTGGCGCTTATCATGATGCTCGGACTGCTCCCCGCCGGAGCCGTAAGCGCCGGGGCCGCGGGCACGGTGCAGTATGATCGTCCGGATTATCCCGAGGTGGCCATACTCAATTATCATACGGCATCAAAGGCGATGTTCCTTGAGGGCATAAAGGGCGGCACGAGCGGAGCTGTGGCCTCCAGGGCGAAATACTGGCAGTATAACGCCGCGCCGCTCTTCGGCATTGAGTATAATGCCACCATTGCGCCCGCGAAGGGCGAGGATACTCTCACAAAACAGTGGGACGGCTTTGCGGGCAGCGCCGTTCAGGAGCTTGCGAAAAAATCGCAGAATCTTGAAGTGAGCTTTGCGGCAACGTTTAAAAATAATCTGCATACCCACACCCGCTTCAGATGGTCCAACCTGCATGAATATGAAACGACGCATACCGCGTATGAATCGCTGATGTTCAGCATTGACAATACGCGGATATATGCCAGCGGCGGCGGTGACGGAATAGATTTTACAAACTACCGCACGGGCGACGGTGAGTTTCATAACGTTTATTATATCGGCAACGGCGCGAAGATATATATTGAAGATTCCAACCTTTATTATAAGGACTGGGAGGAGCGGACCTGCGAGACGCGGGGCGCTTCCTTCAGCAGCACCGTAATATCCTTCCGCGATACGAAGGCCCCGCAGATAACGGGCGTGCAGTACAGCCTGGACGGCGGAAGCAGCTGGGTCAACAAGTCAAAGGGCGCGTCTCTCGGCGGAGGCGACAGGCTCATGATAAAGCTTGTTTTCGACGAAGCCATACGCTTTGCGGAGGATAAGGCTCCGGACAGGGACCTTTATATCTACCTTATCGGCGACGGAAAAACACAGAGCGAGAATTTTAAGGCCAGGCTTACGAAGCTTTCGGGCAATGAGCTGTATTTTGAATATACCGTGCCGGAGTACAGCGAAATGGGCGTGGAGCTCAAGATAGCCTCGCTCGACCTGAGCCAGCTTGTAAATTCGACGCTTTCCGTGCCGCTTGTGCAGCTGTATAAAAGCGAAAGCGAAAGCTTCACCATACCCGGCGACGTTAAGGGTGACGACGGCAGTACAAACGGCTTTTCCACCAGCGGAAGCTATATAACGGATATCGCAGGAAACGCCATGGTGGACAGCAGCATCTCGGGCGTGAAAATAACCGTTGATAATCAGCCGCCCTATGTGGACAGCGTAACGTTTGACCTTGCGCTCAATAACGCGGAGGTAAAAAGTGCGCTGGGCAAGGATACCTGGGATCCGGAGTCCGAGCAGTATAAGAGAGATTATATTGATGACAGCGACCGCTATCTCGGCGTGGGCGACAGCGTGACCTTTTATATCAATATGAATGAAAAGGCGGACCTCACTCTGCCGGAGACCGCTCCCGGCTCGCGGCTATATCTGCTTTCATGGAAGAAGGCAGCGGCCGTGACAAACATATGGGATGAAAGCACCCAGGCTTATGTAACGGTGCGCTCAAGATATTTTACCCCCGCTACGCCGAGGCTTTATGCCGATCGGACGACCTTTGTCATGGACGCCATCACGATGAGCGACAGCATGCGTGTGGACGGCGATAAGATCATGGTAACGGCGCTTGAGTTTGACGAAGACGTTGAGCTCAGGGACCTTTACGGAAACGAAGTGGAAAAATCCGGCGGCAGGGTGACCCTTGCCGTTTCTTCGAGCAAAAACGGCAATCCGCCGGCGCTGGACGTTGATAAGCCGTCCGTTACCGGCGGGAACTATACCGAGGTCGGGAACGGCTTCCGCTATACGCTCGGCATAAGCGATGAGAAAACCGAGGTCGCCGGGACGTATGGCAGTTTCACGATAAATAATGGCGGAGACGGCAGAGCCTACGATTATCTGTGGGCGGTCACGGCGGATGCCGCGACACCGGCAGACGGCTGGACTATCGGAGCGACCGGCGTTGCGCAGCGGTTTGAGCAGCATAAGACGGCGTACCTGCATGTAAAGCCGAAGGATAACACGACGTATGGCGACCTGAGCGGCTGCACGATATCCGTCACCGCGAAGGACTATGCGGGCAACGCAGGCGGCGCGGAGTTCGGGCCCGTGGACTGGTATATTGATAATCTTGCGCCCGCAATTTCGGCGGGTGGGAGCAGCTGCGCGCTCAACGGCGACATCGGCACGCTGACGGCGAATGTCGTTCTCAGCGACAGCCACGGCGTTTCCGCATGGGAGTACGCCTGGGGAGACAGCGACAGCAGCGCGCCCGCGGCATTTGAAAGCGGCGGAGGAATAAGCGATACCACGGCGCAGAGCGTTACCGTCCAGGTGAGCAGAGACGTTGCGTCCGGAAGCGGCTTTGCGGAATATCTCTGGGTGCGGGCGACGGATAGCGCGAAGGGGAAAAATCAGTCCGCGCCTCAGTGCCTCGGGCTTTACAGCTATGATCTCAGAGCCGCAAAATACCTGCTGGCGTATTCCACCGGGCTGAAGCCGAAGGCCGAGCTTGCGATAAGCGAGCTTGACACGTCGGACGCGCTCGTTTTCGCCATACCGACCGGGAAAGCCGATGAATATTACGCTCTGGCCGTTGACGGACGTTCCTTTGCGGCCGGAGAGAACATATTTGATATGGACGGCTGGTCGCGCTATAAGCTCAGCGTTAGCGGCGGCGTATATACGTTTACAAAGACGGGCGTTACCGCCAGCCTCGATTCGATAAGAAACGGCTCATACGCCGGAAGGCTTGACGTTACGGTGCTTTCGGGCAAGGCGGGGAGCCTCATAAGCGGCGGTACGCTGATAATTGCGGGAGACGACAGCTATAAATTTGCCGCCTCCAGCGTTGTCCTCCGCGCCGCGAGCGTGACGCCGGAGAAAAACTATCTTGATCCGCTCACGTCATATACGAACAGCTATATAATCCTCAGCAGCAGAAGCGACCTTGATAACGCGAATACGGCGGATGCCTGGGACGGGACTGACGAAAGCGGAAGGGCAAATACGCTTATCTCCACGTTTGCCGGGGTCACCTTTGACATAAGCATCAGCGAGGATAATTACGGCTGGGACTGCGAGGATCTGGACTGGAAGAGCAGCCGCATCGTTATCAGCAATAAAACGAACGGCTCCGTGACCGAGATACCCATAGGGCGGTTTACTAGACAGGATGATGGCTCGTGGGGACAGAGCGTTACGGTCAATACCGGGGACTATGCCACCGGCGTTTACAGCGTATATCTGCGGCTCGTTTTTGCGTCGGACGGCAGCAGCTGCAGCGTACCGTTCAAAGCAGGCGTTACTGACAGTGCCGGAACGGTGTACTGGCGCACGCTTGATAATATCGTTGTTGACGCGACGGCGGCAAACAGCGATTTTACCCTCAGCTCTGTAAGCTACGGCGCGGATTCCCTCTGGTATAAGGATGCCTACGGCATTTCCGAGATATATGAGGACAGGGACTGCACGAGCGATAACGGCGTTATTACGATACCCGTAGCTTCCGGCTGCTTCGGCAGCGCTTCGGCGGTTTCCTCCATAATATACGGCATAACCGTGCGTTCGGAGGATGAGACGGACAGGGGCGAGCTTGAGGACGGCGGAAAGCTGCTGTCCTATACCGGCCAGTATTACGTCGAGCTCTGGAACACGAGGTTTGCCGACAGGAAGGTAAGGCTTCATGCGTCAGGCACCGAACAGACGGATGTTACGAACGGCTATGGCGTCGGCTTTACCGTGCGCGAGTCCGAAAAGGACAGCGAGGGCTACGTTTACCTTGCTCCCGATGAGATAAACACCGTTGCAATGCGCAAGGTGTATTCAAACGGCGCTGTAAGCGACGTGAAGCAGGTGTACATCAGACCCGTTACGGCAAAGCTCGAGGGTGAGCTGAGCATCGACGAGGCGGCGGGACAGCTTGTTTTTACGCCGACCGACGCGACGGCCTCCGTTGGCGCGCAGGTCCATGCCTGGGCGTATCAGAATGGGGAGGACTATATGTCCGCTCAGGGGGAGCGCATTCAGATGAACGCCGCGCCTGACGGAACGTGGCGCTGCGCGCTCGCGGAAAATGGCGCAATGTACCGCGTGCTCACCATAAGCGCCGAGGGCAGCGTATGGGAGGGCGGCAGCGCGTCCGCGCGTGCCCCGTGGTTTGCGGACGGCGTGAAATATGACAGCGCCGCAGACGGTACATATACCCTCAGCTTTGAGCTCCGCGACGACCAGGGAAGCATGGACGAGGGCCTGCGCGTGGACGTAGGATTTAACGAAGAGTACTGCGGGAGGACCTTCAGCTTCAGAACGGACCGACTTGAAAAAAGCGACGGATATTCCGAATATTACCGGAGCTATGAGTGGCGGGAGAACAACGTCAGCGATACCGGGATTTACGGTATAAGCGCCGTTCGCGGAAGCCATGACGGCTACGACTATATCAGAATAACGCTCAGCGGAGTCGTCGTAAGGCCGGCTGACGGAGCTGAGGGAGCGGCGCGGGCAATGCAGGCGTTCGTTACGGCAACGGACGACTGCGGTTACAGCAATACGGAGAGCAGCGGAGAAGAAACGGTAGCATACCGCCAGCCGGAAATATATACGAGCGGAGCGAACGCGCCGGAGCTCAGTGATGACGGACTTGTGCTGCGCTTCAGCCAGCCCGTGCGCCCGGAGGAGTCCTGGGCATGGCGGGAGAGCGACGGCGACGGCTTTGAAACCTCCTGGACCGGAGCCTTCCCCGTTACCGGCAACGGAACGTATGAGCTGCGCTACCGCGACGTTTTCGGCAACGTATGCTCGCAGAAGATAACGACGGACGCGTTTATGGTAAACGGAACCGACTGGAGCGTGGATGTAACGCTTTCCGGGGAGGAGCTCACGAGAGAGGCCGTTTACGCTACGGGAAGCATGAGACAGAAAAGCAGCAGGGCGGGCCTGCTCATCTGGGACGCCGACAGCGGCTCGGTCATCGTTCCCGAGGGCCTGTATGACGGCAACTATTACAGGGATAACCCATACAGAGAGTTTGACCCGACGAGACCCTGGACGGAGGGCAGCAAATACGCCACCTCCTCACCGAGAACCGTAAAGCTTGAGAATAATGCCGCGCTTTACGTAAGCTGCTATGATACGCAGTATGTTGTTGATCACAGCAGGCTGGTATTCAGGCAGAAGGTTTATGTGGACAATATCGCAAATTCCGCGCCTGCGGCGGATGTCCGCTACTATGTAAACGCTCTTGCCCGCGAGTTTACGCAGGATACGCTTGAGCAGTACATAGCAGATAACGGCGGCAGTGTTACGCTCGAGGGCAGCGTGCGTGTATGGTACAGGACCTCGCGGCATGTAACGCCGCTTGACGGCAGCGGCAGCGAATTTACCTTTGAGCCCGGCGGAGCGGCGGAGCATACGTTCAGCTATCAGGACGATATGGGCAATACGGCGAGCGTTACGGTCTCTCTGCCGAACGGGCTGAGCCTTGTAAAGCCCGCGGTCGAGCCGGAGGATAACGAGGCTCCGCAGGTAAACGTGGATGTTTACGCCAGGCGCTCCGGTACGTATACGCGCGGCGCAAATTTCGTTCCCGCGTATGATGACGCTGCGGATATTGCGGACAGATTTGAAAATCTTGGCTATGCGCAGGGATACAGCCTTGCCGTAAACGCGTATGATCCCTCGGGCGTGGACATCGCCGTGAGCGAGGCGGAGGGCGTTGTGCTCACGGGAAATATCATCACGGTTGTAAAGCCTGCGGACTTTACCGTTACCGTTGCGGACAGGTCGGCAAACAGCGCCGCAAACCGCATAAGCTTTACGGTGACAAGAGAAATGCTTAAAAATCTTGATACCACAGCCCCGACAGCGAAGATAACGAGCGAGGCCACAAGCATGTACAGCAAAAACATTTATGTAAAGCTTACAGACCTTACAGACGCTGGCGCGGATACCGGCAGCGCGCGGCTGCTCGAGCCCGCCGGACTGACCGTGGTCCCGACGGACGGCAGCGCGAGCGGGAAGGATGTTGGCCACGAGGGCGAATATAAGCTCGAGGTACTGGACAATTCCGGCCTGCACTTCGTGTTCGCCGATTACGCCGGAAACCGCGGCGAAGCGGACTTTGGCGTTACGGGTATAGACAGCACGCCGCCCGAGCTGACGGTTACGTGGTCGCCGGGGACCAGGGTGGAGGATGAGGACGGAGTGAGATATTATCCGCCGTCCGACGCCTCGCCCGTAAATACGGACGTTGCGGCGATAATCGACAGCGACAGAGCGATATATGGCCTTGAGCTGAATATTCTCGGGCAGAGCGTGAAGCTTCTTGAAAGGGGAGCGCGCGCAGCGGCGGAGCCGTATGAGATAAAGGAAGGCGAGACGGTCATTGCGCGGATATACTTTGCGCCTGAGAGGATAAAGGTGATCTATGCGGAAAACTGCCCGTACAGGCTCAAGTTTACGGCTTCCGCCGCCAGCGGAAGGTACAGCACGGCGGCGCTCGAGGGCTTTTCCGGCATCGATAAGGTGAAGCCAAACGTAAATATAAGCCTTGAGCCGAATTATCGCAGGGCGGCGGACGGAAGCGCGTATTCTGCGCCGTATTCCGTGAAGGCGACGCTCACGCCGGACGAGAGAGCCACCTCGCAGAATTACGGCAGGATGGAGAGCTATACGGACTACGACGGCAGCATAGTGCGCGTGCCGGTGATGTATGACGGCTATGAGCCGCTGGAGATCACATTTACGGCAAACGGAACATATAACGTCTATTTTGCCGATGCCGCCGGGAACACGACGATCGTTCCGGTAACGATAGAAGATATCGACCGCGAAGCGCCCGTGATAACGCTCAGTGACAGGACGGAGAGCGGGAACGAGGTAACGGTAAAGGTGAGCGTAAACGAGGCCTGCACCCTGGCCTGGAGCGGAGGCAGCCACGTCTTTGCTTCCGCCGGTGAGCATTCGCTCACGTTTACGGATAACGGAGCGTATACCATAACCGCCGTTGACGCCGCCGGAAACGAAAGCAGCAGGACGGTAACGGTGGGCAGCATCGATAAAATAACGCCCTCGATAAGCTTTGAAAGCAATACGCTGTACGTCCTTGCGGGCACGGGAGCGGAGGAGCTCGAGGCGGCGCTTGATGCGGGCTATACCGCGTGGGATAATGTTACGGCGGACGGCTATCCGCTGGTGAGCCATGATGCTTCGGGCGTAAAGCTTGCGGAGGAGGGGCTTTACACGGTGGTGTATACCGTGACCGACAAAGCGGGAAATGTCAGAAAAGCAAACCGCTTTGTGCGCGTCATCGGAAGCGACACGGTCTGCGTGCGGATAGACGGAAAGGTCATTCTGCCGGGCGGAACAGCCGTTATAAGGCCGGGCGAGCATACCTTTGAGCTTGAAAACTCTGCGGAGGTATTTGCCATAAAGGCGCGCTCGGGCATCCTCAGCGAGGGACAGATGAAGTATATGAGCGGCAGTTCCATAAGCTTTGCCGCAGACGGTAAATTCAGCGTAAGCGCAGGCGGCTACTATACCCTGCTCGTTACAACTCAGAGCAGGCAGACCGTTCGCATCCTGCTCTATGTGGAGCGCTGAGCGAGGGAGGATGATATGATGAAAAAACGCTTTCTTTCATGGCTGCTCTGCGCGGCGCTCGTGGTCGGCCTTATACCGTCGGCTGCGGCAGGCGCGCTGGCCGCCGAGCTTGCTGAGACGGAAACGCTGGAAAACAGATATATAAGCCTTTCCGTTTCAAAGGCAAACGGCGGCTTCACGGTGCGGACCGCCGAGGGCGACAGACTGAAAAAGTCGAATAATAACAGAGATCTCCTCTATCATGACGGACGGTACGATACCTCGTTCATCTCGTTCCGCGTGGGCGAGGGGGCTCAGGCGGGGGATTATATCTTCGGCGGGGATTACGGCAGCCGAAGCAGCGATGTGCAGGTGAATAAATCGACTTCCGGCGACAGCATATCTGCCGTCTGGAAGCTCGACGAGCTTACGTTTACGCAGACGCTGTCCCTTGCGGCGGACGAATCGAGCGAATCCGGCATGGTCGTCATAAGCCTGAGCGTGAATAACGCCGGAGCGGAAACGCCCGTTCAGGCGCGCGTTCTGATGGATACCTGCCTCGGAAATCAGGACTATGGCTATTATCAGTACACGACCGGCAGCACAACGACGAGCGGGCTGGAGACTGTCTCGCAGGAGCGGGTGATAACGGATGTTCCGACGCAGCTGTATGCCTCGGATGATCCTTACAGCCCCTCCGTGATGGCGTATGTTATCCATACGGGCGAAAAGCCGGATAAGGCGGCGTTCGGCCACTGGAGCCACCTGGCCTCCACGCTTTTTGACTTCGAGCCGATCGATTCGCTCGATTTTACAAACGCGCGCAATGAGTACATGACGGCGGACAGCGCTCTTGCTATGTACTATGATCTTGGCAGCATCCCGCAGGGCGGTACGGCCACGCTCAGCAGTAACTACGGCGTGTTTTCAAACCATGCCACGCCTGCGGAAAACAGCGTCGCAGTGAACGTTACCTCACCCGTCCGGCTGGAGCTTACAGCCGACAGAACGGATTTCGTTCGCAAAAGCAGCGTCGGCAGGGCGGATTTTTCCGTAACTGTGGATTTTGCGAACATTGCGTCCGAAAATGCGCAGGAGCTTTCAAATATCGTACTGGCCGTTCAGAGCGGCGGAAGTCTGCGCTCGCTCAATGACGACGGCACCGCCGTCGTTGGGCAGGATTTTGAGACCGCCGAGCCCTTTACCATACCGTATACAGACCTAAAGGTCGGCGAGAGCCGCACAAAAACGCTGTATTTTGAAGCGAAGCCCGCGGCGGACGCCCGCTATGAGCGCATAACGATAGGCGTTTACAATATGCCCGCCTCGGCAAACGGCAGAGTAACGCAGGAGAATAAGCTTGGCGAGCGCGTGGTATATATCCTTCTTCCGGGCAGCGACAGCGATGTGCCAAAGGTGAACTTTGCGGCAATGAGCCCGAAGATCATTTATACGGAGGGAACGCGGCACCTTTTTGTAACGGTGGACAGTGTTAATCTCCTTAATGTAGATGCCTCCGCCCGTAAGTGGACGCTCAAAGCGTATACTGAGGACGGAAAAAATTCCGTGACCATCCCGCATTCGGACATATCGTTCAGGGACGGCGTGATGGACGTGGCCATATCCGGGGATATGGAGCTTGCCGAGGGCGGCTGGTATCTCCAGCTGGAGTGGGATGACAGCGTCGTCGGCGATGGGGCGAACGCCATCGTACCGGCAAAATGGAAAAACGAGACTGGACCGGAGCTGCATTTTACGGTTTCTGCCGACAGGAAATATAAAAATGACAGCTACGGAATCGTTGCGGTCGTTGAGCGGGACGGCAGCTCGGCGTTCAAGCTTTACCGCATAATGTCCTTCAGGGACGAGGCGGAGTTTGAAGCCTTCAAGGCGGATAAGGATAATTATTCCGAGATAGTGCTTACGTTCCGCGGCGAATTTACCGCGGTAAGAAAGGTCGGCAGCGACGTAACGTGCTATACCGCCGTGAGCACGAAAACGCTGGTGGACGGCGAGTCCGTCGTGGATAATCCGATAGTTGTAAACGACTGCCTCGATTTTGAGGACGGCACGCTTTCGGTTTACTATGAAAACAGCGAGAACTCAAATTATGCCGCCTCCGCCGTCTGCACGGAGTTTGACGGGAAGCTTTATACGAACGGGGCCCGCACGTCCGCCTGGTCGGGCAAGGCGGTTTTCACAAAGCTTGAGCAGAATAAGACAAACTACTCACTTGTTCCGTATGACGAAAACGGAAACCGCGGCTCGATAAAGTATGACGCGTCCGGAAACGCCTGGTCCATGGGCGACGAGAAGGGTTTTACGGATAAGGGCATCTACCTCGTCTGGCCGAACGTGGGGGGAATAGGGCAGACCATTTCGGGCCTTATCTTCAACCTTGCCTACGGTCAGCTTGGAACCATGTATGATACGGACGGCTACGGCAAGATAGACAGCGAGATAGGCAACGTGGTGTCCTTCTCCGCCGCGATGGATATGACCTTCCTTTCCGGCAAGGTGGATCAGAACGCGCAGACGTATACATACTGGGATAAGCTCAGGGATATCTGGAAGTACCACGTAGTCGGCGACGATACGCCGTATACCTGCTACGCGGACTGGGAGCGCGTTGTTGACTCTCAGAACTGGCTCGTGGCGGACGAGGAGGGCGCGGAGGCCAATAAGAAGGAGGTTTCCGCATCCGTAATGGTGCGCGACGTGCTCTTCGGCTGCGGCGAGGGCTTCGTCGGCGTAAATTTCGAGGTCGGCGCGGCGATAAAGAACTATATTTCCGGTCTGCCCGAGATAGAGGGCACGATAAAGGTAAATACCATCAATAACTGGTCCTACGGTTTTGACGGAAAGATCGATCTTGCCACCTTCACGGTTGAGGCCACGGTCTCGATAAGAAGCAAAAATAACGTTCCGGTCCCCGATGAGCTTTATGTCTTCGTAAGCGGCTTTGAGCCGGGAATAAACGTGGACGGACTCGGCGTTCTGTGGATAACGGGCGGAGGCGGCGGCATAAAGAATCTTTACGATACCGTCTTTGCCACGAAGGCCGTTCCGCCGCTGAAGCTACTGCTTTCGGTGAGCTTTGATATCGTGAAGGTCCTCGAGTGCGAGAAGGCGACGCTTTCGCTCGGCCTTACCGGCGTCAGCGTTTCGGCAAAAGATATCAGTATAAAGGCCGTTCCAGGCTTCACGGCGATAGACAGGATGGGCCTGAGCCTTGAGTGGTATCCGGGAATAGATCTCAGAGCGAACATTGTGGTGAATATCCTTCAGCGCACGATCTATGGCGGCGGCTACATCGTCCTTTTAAGCTCGGACTATAAAAACTGCTTTTTTGAGATGTTTGCCCGGGCACGGCTGAATATCCCGGAGTCCGTGCCGATAGTGGGCGGAATGACCCTCGCGGGCGTGGATCTCGGCATAAGCAGCGAGCGCATATGGGGCGCGCTGGAGGTTCTGTTCATAACACTTGGCGTTACATATTACTGGGGCGAGGGAGACGTTGATTTCAGCAGCGGAAGCAAGGCCGAGCCGACGTTCCCTGAGCTTCTGGGATATGATGACGTTCCCGTGGGCTATGACGCGGAAAATGACCGCACGCTCTACGCCCGCGTGGGTACAAATACGCAGCTTATGGCGAGCAGCGTTGAAGGCGGCGATACGCTCAGCCTTATGAACGCGTCGGCTGTCCTGAAGTGTCTTGACGGCAACGGAAAGAACAGCTACATGTTCGATCTCGGCGCGCGCGGCAGCGGCGATAACGCCATAGTGCAGATAACGTTTGCCGCAGCTGACAGAGCGGAGGCGGAGAGCCTGGCGGCCGGAATAAAGGTCGGCTCCACGGCAGGAGAAAACAACTATGGTCTCGTGGCGTATAACGGCGAAAACATTGCCGAAGCCAACGCGAACCTGAGCTATAACGAGGAGACAGGCAAGGCCACATATGCCTTTACCGCAACGAAGAATACGCAGTATGGCAGAAGCTGGTACCTTTCCTTGCCTGACGGCAGCGACGTGATGCTTTATGACGTTGCCGCGATCCCGGAGGTGTCAAAGGTCGAGGGAACGCTCGACGGCAGAGGAAGCATTGCGCTGAGCTGGGAGGGCGAAAATCTTTCCGAGCTGGACCAGATAAGCTTCTATCTCTGTGACTCGAACGATCCCGAGAGCACGGAGCCCGGTCACCGCATCGGCGTCGTGACTGACAGCGCCGTGCTGAGCGGCGGAAGAGTTACCCTTGCCGTACCGGACGATGTTCCGAGCGGAAGCTTCCATATCCGCGCGGTATATTCAAAGACTGACGAGGTCAACGGCGTGGTGTTCAGCGCCGGAAGGCTCGATTGGGTGAACGATAAAGCTCCCGGCGCGGCGTCCATAACGGCGGCAAAAGCCGCGGGCGACCTCCGCTATGAGCTTGCGCTCGCGCCGGATGCAAAAACGACCGGCTACCTCGTAACGGTTTATGAGGCCGACGGGACGACGGCCACGGATTTTGAGCAGGTGAGCTTTGAAAAGGCTGAGAGCGGCAGCACGGTGCTCCATGTCGGCGGCAGCTATGAGACGACGGACGCGGACGGAAACGCCATAAGCTTCGGCCTTGAGAGCGGCAAAAGCTATGTTATCGGCGTAACGCCGTATAATGCCGTTACGTCGGCGGCGGGCGAAAGCGCCGTTCGCGGCAGCGAGGTGAGGACGGAGGCGATATATCTTCCGAAGCCCGTAACGCCGACCGTGACGTTTACGGCGAACCATTACGTACAGAAGCGCACCGAAACGCTGCGGGACGGCGCGGGTACGACAGTTGACAGCACTGATAAAAATGTATACACCGTGAGCGACCTTACGTTTACGGCGGCCTTCAGCGAGGCCGTGAGCGGGACCTGGAGGCTCAATGACGGCAGCGAAACGGCGTTTTCATCCACTGCGTCGCTTGAAATAGCGCCTGTAAGCCTGCCGGACGGCGAGCACAGCATAACTCTCGAGGGCGAAGCGGCGGATGGCGACAGCTTTCGCGTGAGCTATGCGTTCATCGTCGATACCATGGCGCCGCAGCTCATGCTCTTCTCGCCGGTAAACGGCAGCTTCTTCGGCAGGGACGGAAGCGTTACCTTCGCAGGCGTTACCGACCCCGGAGCCATTATAAGCGTAATGAGCGACGGTGATGCCGTATGTACGGGAAAAAGCATTGAGGAGCTTGCCGGAAGCGGATACGATCCCGTAAGCGGCGTGTTTGAATTTTCACTGAAGCTTCCAGACCATAACGGCGCGTCGCAGCGAACGGTCGAGCTGTACGTAAGCGACGACGTTGGAAACACCGCGCATAAGAGCGTAACGCTGAGCCACGGCGGCCTTGCAGAGCTTGCGGATATCGATATAATCGTGGACGGAAGCAAATATTCGGACGGAAATATTCCGGTCCCGGCGGCAGGCCTTGCAAATGCTCAGCTTGAGCTCGTTGGCATAATGGCGGATGGAACGGCGTTCAGACTGACGGGGTATAACGTTATCTGGGATATACTGACGGTTGAAGGCTCGGCCTCGATAGAGGATGGGAGACTCAGCGCGGAGGCGCTCAGTCAGGGTATGATAACGGGTAAGCTCGCCGTAGCGAGCGGCGCATACCGCACGGCAAGCGTCTGCTTCGGCGCTCCGGCCGGCCATACGGTGGCCGTATCCGCCACTGTCGGCGGCAGCGCGACCGGCGGAGGGGAATATGCCCCCGGCGCGGCCGTTACGCTCACGGCCGTTCCAAACGAGGGATACCGCTTCACCGGCTGGGCAATAGCGGGCGTACAGGTGGAGGACGCAGCTTCCGAAACCGTAACGTTCGCAATGCCTCAAACAGGAAACGTAACGGCGGAGGCCCGCTTTGAGCCCATAAGAAAGGACGGCGGAGTATCCGGCGGTTCGACATCGAAGGGAATGTATGCCGGAGCCGGGAGGATAATCAGGGTGAAGATACCTGACGGCCTGAGCGGCAGCGATTATCTGCCGTATTACATTGACGGCGGCGGAGAAAAGCTGTTTGTTCCGATATCGGCGGAAATTGACGGATATATGGTGTTTATTGCGCCTGTGAGCACGGTTTACTACTTCATGCCGAACCCGGTGAGCTTTGGAGACATCGGCAGCCACTGGGCGAGGGGAAATATCGGCTTCTGCGCTGAGCGCGAGATATTCAACGGCGTGGCGGACGGAATTTTTGCACCCAACGGAACCATGACGCGCGCCATGTTCGCGGCAGTGCTTTATCGTATGGCCGCTTCGCCCGCGGTGAGCGGAAAGGCGGACTTTACGGACGTTTCGGCCGGGATGTGGTATACCGACGCCATAACCTGGTGCGAACGTGCAGGCATAATCAGCGGCTACGGGGACGGGCGCTTCGGCACGAACGATAATATCACGCGCGAGCAGCTGTGCACGATGATCCTGCGCTATATCCGCTGGGCGGGCTACGGCCTGGAGGAGACCTCGGAGAGGGTAAGCTTTGCCGATGAGGCGGATATTTCCGCCTGGGCGAAGGAGGCCGTCGGCTGGTGCCAGACGCGCGGCATTGTGGACGGACGCGAAAATAACCGCTTCGTCCCGGCGGACAGCGCCACGCGCGCCGAAAACTGCGCGGTCCTTCAGCGGCTTATAACCGCGATACTTTCAAACGGATAAATATTAAATTCGCCGCTGCGGCAGTTCCAGGGCTGCGCAGCGGCGAAAGCATATGAAAGAGGAAAATATATTGAAAAGCATTGTAAAAAGAGCACTTTGCGCGCTGCTGTGTGTCAAAAAAGCTTTTCCTGTAAGGCAGTTATGCAGGCAGTCTCACAGAGTTCCGTCATCCGCAGATGACGGAATAAAGTCAGATCCCGTTTTTTCCGGGGACCGGTACCTCGGAAAAAACACTTCTCAGCCCGCAAGTGTGCGAGCAGAGCGAGTGCGCGTGGCGGGCTGTATCCCTTCACGGAAATGCTTGCATTTTCGCGAGAGCGTGTCGATAAAGTCGACACGCTCAAGAGCGCTGTGCGCGCTGCTGTGCGCGCTGCCGCTGCTTACCGTGCCGGTAATGGCGGCGGAGCCGGAGCCGGTGCGTATAGCGTTTCTTGACAGCGGCATATCGCTGAAGCACCTTGATCCTGCTCAGGTCGCGGAGGGCGAAAACCTTGTTTTCCCGCAGCGCGATACGGATGACCGCATAGGTCACGGCACCGCGACGGCGGGGCTGGTGCTCGGCTCGAAAGAGCTTGGTCTTGAGGGAACGTGCCCGTCCGCGATAGCGGTCCCGCTTGTATGCGCCGACGCGTACAGCTCCGGCGTCAGAAAAACGGGGGACGCGGCAACTGCGGCGAAGGCGATACGTCTCGGCGTGGATAAATACGGCTGCCGTATCATAAACGCAAGTCTCGGCCTGCCGGAGGATGATCCAGAGCTTCGAGAGGCGGTGGAATATGCCAGGAAGCAGGGGGCGATCATTGTCGCCGCAGTCGGAAACGATAATCTTACGGCGCCGGAGCGTGAATTTTACCCGGCGGCTTACGAGGGGGTTATCGGCGTGGGGGCGGCGGACGGTGACGGAGCGGCAAAATTTTCTCAGCGGTCTGGCGTTGACGTGCTTGCTCCGGGCGTGAATATTGCCGCCGCAACGAACCGGAACGGCGCGAGGGCGGCGCTTGAGAGCGGTACCTCCTTTGCCTGCGCGTACATAAGCGGCGTTTGCGCGGAGATATGGAGCAGAGAACCCTCTCTCAGCGCAGAGGAGGTCTGCGACAGGCTCTTCGAGATGGCACAGGACGTCTGTGAGCCGGGGTATGATACGGACAGCGGCTGGGGGATCGTTCAGACGGGACGCATGATATGGTTTGCGGACATTGGCGGACACTGGGCGTGGGAGGATATCAGGGACTGCTATAACGCGGGGATAATGAACGGCGTTGCGGCAGGAAGCTTTGCGCCGAACGGGACAATGACCCGCGCGATGTTTGCCCAGGTGCTCTACCGCATTGCGGGAGAGCCGGAGACGGACGTAAGCAGCAGCTTTGAGGATGTTGAACCCGACGCGTGGTATGCAGACGCCGTTTCGTGGGGAAAGGGCGCGGGGATCATGACCGGAGTGAGCGATACGCGCTTTGGCGCGGATGCCGCGATAACGCGGGAACAGCTCTGCACCATGCTCGTGCGATACCTTGCGATGAGCGGATACGACGTATCGGCCCGCGCGGAAACGTCCTTTGCCGATGAGGGCGAGATATCGGCCTGGGCTGTGGACAGCGTGAGCTTCTGCGCTTCGGGCGGGATCGTGAGCGGGAGGGAAAACGACCGCTTTGCTCCGGGGGAGAAGGCCACGCGCGCCGAATGCTGCGCAATACTGCAAAGAATGCTCCGAAGTCTCAAATCTGAATGAGCCCGACGTAAATTTGCGCAATTAATTAAAAATTCACAAAAAGCAGATTGCAAACGTTAACTTTTTGTGTTATATTTTTAGTAATCTGCACTGCCGTGCGGTAATAAGAAAAAAACACTGGGGGCTTTTTAGTGAAAAGATCCGTTATCATACGCGTTTGCGCCGTGCTGCTTATGAGCGTTATGACTCTTGCCATGCTTGGCGGCTGCGTTACCATGGGAGAGCGAAAGCCGATAGCTACCATTACGTTCAGCAACGGCACCGTTGTCCGCGCAAGGCTTTATCCCAACAAGGCGCCGAACACCGTTGCAAACTTCATAAGCCTTGCAAACTCCGGCTTTTATGACGGCTCTCCGGTTCACAGAATAGTGGAATACTCCATCGTTCAGATGGGCAAACCGGCTGACAGCGACGAGGTGGACGCGGGGTACTATATCAAGGGCGAGTTTCCCAATAACGGATTTTCAAAAAACGATATGATCCACGAGGAGGGCACGCTTTCCATGGCGCGCACCGTGAGCAGTTCGGGAGACGAGAAGGATTATTACGATACCGCAAGCTGCCAGTTCTTCATCTGTGTGGACAGGGAGACGACTCTGGACGGCGATTACGCCGCGTTCGGTAAGATAATTTCCGGCTACAAGGACTTTGAGAAAATTTCAAAAATGGACGTGGATGATAATTACGCCCCGCGCGATGAGATATATGTTGAGTCCATCACCGTTGACACCTACGGCAAGGATTACGGCGAGCCCAAAACCATCGAAAAGGATAACTGAAAACACAGAAAAGCAGAGACTTTGCCGCCGGGCATCGTCTCTGCTTTGTGTTATTGACCTCTCGGAGGGATCAGTCGCCGAGAGCTTCGGACAGCCTGTCGCTCAGAAGAGCAAATTCCGCTATGCCGAGAGTTTCGCCGCGTACCATTTCGCTGAAGCCGCAGGAGCGGATGATATCCGTCAGCTCATCCTTTGACAGCCTGTCGCCAAAGGAGGAGGCAAGGCCGTTCGCAAGCGTTTTGCGCCGCTGGCTGAAGGAGGCTCTGACCACTCTGAAAAGCATGGCCTCGCTCCTTACCGGCTGCTTTTCACTGCGGGGGCGCAGCGATATTACGGAGGAGTACACCTTTGGCCGTGGGATGAAGCAGTCCGGCGGCACGTCGAAAAGTATCTCCGGCTCGGTATGATAATTTGCGTAGACGGTGAACGCGCCGTAATCGGCGCTGCCGGGCCTGGAGCAGATCCTGCGGGCCACCTCGCGCTGGATCATGACGGTGATGCGCTCAAAGCAGCCGGAGTCTATTATTGCGCTCAGCACGGGAGTTGTGATATTATAGGGAAGGTTTGCGCAGACGCAGGGGTGCAGACCGGGAAATTCGCGCCCGACGAGCTCAGGAATATCAAGCTTGAGGATATCGCCCTCGACGACGGTAACATTATCAAACTCGGCGAGCGTTGTCCCAAGCACGGGTATGAGAAGCCTGTCGAGCTCTACGGCGCATACCCTTCCTGCGGCGCGGCAAAGCTCGGAGGTGAGAACGCCCACTCCGGGGCCTATCTCGAGAACTCCGCAGCCGGAATCCACGCCTGATTCGTAAGCTATGCGCTCGGGCACCCAGCGCGCCGTGAGAAAATTCTGCCCTTTTGCTTTGGAAAACCTGAAGCCGTGCTCGGCGAGCAGCGGCTTTATAACGTTTATGTCAAAAAGATCCATAAAAATCCTCCGTAAATATTGCGGTAGTGGGTAAAGCATAGCATTTGCGGGGAAAAAATACAAGTGAAAACGGTGGTCATGCTGAAATGAAAATAAAGATAATATATCACAGCAGCGAATTGAAAAGACTGGAGAGCATAAAGATCGGAGACTGGATCGATCTTCGCGCGGCGGAGAACGTTTCGCTGAAGGCGGGAGAGAGCAGGTATATTTCGCTCGGAGTATCCATGAAGCTGCCGGACGGCTATGAAGCGCATGTTGCACCGCGCAGCTCCACGTTTAAAACATGGGGGATCATTCAGACAAATTCGCTCGGCGTGGTCGACAGCAGCTATTCAGGGACGAACGATATATGGAAATACCCCGTGCTTGCGATGCGCGATACGGAAATACTGGTGAACGACCGGATATGCCAGTTCAGAATAGTGGAAAAAATGCCGGATATAGAGTTTGAGGAGGTAACGGAGCTGGACGATGTGGATCGCGGCGGCTTTGGCGTTACCGGAAGAAGCTGAAAGCACGAAAAATCTCGCGGCAGACGGGAATCCACGCAGGAGCCCCGTATGCCGCGAGATTTGTTTTTGGCATGTAAAAGAAAAAGTCAGCTGGTTTAATCCGCGAATTTGTACTCCACGGCGGCCTTTATGATCTTCACAACGCCGTCCACGCCGAGCGTGCCGCTGTTGAGAATGAGATCCTTGTGGTGGCGCTCGCCGCGGTTTATGCCGGTGACGTATTTATAATAGTCGTGGCGTTTTTTGTCAACGGCGTTCATGAGGTTGCGTATCTCGGTTTCAAAGGCGGTGTAATCCTCAGCCGTAGTGAGGCGGCCCTTATATTCCTCGCGGTCGCGGTATACCTCAAGCAGGTGGTTCAGACGGATCTGATCCGGGGAATAGATGAAAACGTTAAGGCAGTCGGTGCGGTCACGGAGAATGTAGTCCGAACATCTGCCGATAATTATGCAGGATTCCTCGTCGGCAAGCTTGCGAATGATCTGTGACTGCTCCTCAATGAGCTTGTCAACGTCCGTGGAGCCGAAAAGGTACTGCGAAAGCACGGAGGGACGCGATTCATCCAGCTCATTAAGCTTGTACGGATACATGCCGAGGCGGTCCGCCGCCTTCCTTACAAG
>CAKTED010000004.1 GCA_934546725.1 uncultured Oscillospiraceae bacterium
CGACGAGGGCTACATCATGTTCACGCTGCCCGCGTCCGTACACCAGCAGGTCTGGTCAAAAATAATCGTTTCGGTACTCTGGTTCATCGCAACGGGCGCGATGACGGTACTGGCGTTCATCATAATGGGTTACAGCGTCGGCATGATAAAAACCATGACGAACTGGGTCGGCAACATCTTCAAAAGCCTGACGGCCTATTACGCGCTGAACGGCACGGCGCTGATACTTGAATGCATCGCGCTGATGTTTGTTTCGCTGGCGTCGGTCAGCCTGCAATTTTACGCCGCCATGGCGCTGGGGCACAGCTTTTCGAGCCACAAGGTCCTGCTGAGCGTTTTGATCTTCGTTGCCATCCAGCTTGTTTTGCAGATAACGGGGATCTACCTCCTTATCAGCATGCCCTCGCTGCCGAACAGCTTTTCTACCATGCAGAGCACACACCTCTTCATGGGTGCTTCCATAGTCGGTTCAGCCGTCATCGGCACCGTTTTCTATGTGATCACGACCGTCGTTCTCAAAAAGCGGCTGAATCTTGAATAATTGCTATTCCCCCAAATTTTCATAAAGCGCACAGCGGCGTCCGAATCTTTTCACGGACGCCGCTGCGCGCTTCTGGCGATAGTTCTATTATGCTCCGCCCTTATTTCGCGGCGGTGCGTTCCTTTTTCCACAGCTCGATGGCTTCCGTGATCAGCTCCACGCTGCTGTCCGTGCCAAAAGCTCCGCTGTCCACTGCAAGGTTATAATACTTTGTATTGCCCCACTCGCGGCCCGCGAAATGCTGGTAATATCTCGCGCGGGCAAGATCGGTGCGCTCAAGCTCGCTGCGTGCCTTTTCCGCGCTTATATTGAGCCGTTTTGCCACATTTTCGGAGCGATACTCGGGATTTGCGTGTATGAAAATTCTGAAGCTGTTCGGATCATCGTAGAGAATGTAATCGGAGCAGCGGCCGACAATAACGCAGCAGTCGTTCTCGGCGGCGAGGCGGTGAATGATCTTCGTCTGCGCGGCAAAAAGCCGCTCAAGCGGCGGAAGCTCGCCGCCGTTATACATCGCGTAGCTCGCGGTGAGAAAATCGTAAACGATGCCGCGGCTCATCTCCTGCTCGTGCGCCTCAATGAATTTTTCGCTCAGGCCGCTCTCCTCTGCCTCAAGCTTCACGAGCTGCTTATCGTAAAATTCAACGCCGAGGCGCTCGGCAAGGCGGCGGCCTATCTCATAGCCGTCCGAGCCAAACTCGCGGGAGATGGAAATGATAAGCTTCGGCACGGAGGAAACGACCGCCTCCTCGCGCGCGCTGCGGATGGCCTCCTCAAGCTTCGTCTCGCGCTCGACAAAGCGGAGCAGCGCGGGCTGGCAGAGCCGCTGCATGCGCTTCATTACAAAGCCGACCGTCAGCGCGGATATGACCGTGCCCTCGCGCACGCCCACGAGACCGTGAAAATATATGAGCGACACAATTACCGAAACACCGACCATGCAGCAGTCCGTTATCATCTTGCAGTTGGCGACCGGCAGCCCGGTCTTTTTTGACACGGCGAGCGAAAGTCCCTCGCCGGGGGTGGGAAGTATTTTCGGCGCAAGGTAGAGCATTACGCCGAAGGCAACAAGCGGGATGCTGCACAGCAGGAAAACAAGGCGCATGATATACGTCCCCGGCGCGGGCAGAAAAGAAAAAAGCCGCGTCGCCAGCGTGACAAGCGCTCCAAAGAAGAACGACGCAACGATCTGAAGCAGCATCGCCGGCTTGAAGTCTCTCCGCAGGATCAGCACCTCAGCGAGAATATAAAGACAGTACGTCGCCGTTGTGCAAACGCCCATCTCAAGGCCGCTTATCTGGCTCGTTACGTTCGCAAGGCAGGTCACAGGACTCACGCCCAGCGCCGACTTTACCGAAAAAACGACGCCGATGGCCATTATGAAAAGACCGAGGCAGTATATCAGGCCGCGCTTTGCCCAGGTGAAAATATTTTTTCCGCTCATCGCAGCAGCTCCAATCATCTGTGTTACATTTAGCATAACTTAAATTCGCGCTTCTGTCAATCGCGCGGAACGGCTTTGGGACGGGAACAATTGGCGGAGAAATTGCGTCAAAAAAATATAAATAACATAAGGGAGGAATTTGAATGAAAAAAGCATGCGTTTTTCTCTGCCTGACGGCCATGCTCTGTCTTGGCGCCTGCTGCCGGGATGAGGCCGTGACCGAAAAACCGGTGATCTATCTGTATCCGCAGGAGACGACGGCTGTAAGCGTCCGCCTTGATACCGACGGAGAGCTTACATGTACCTACCCGGAATATGACGGCGGCTGGAGCGTTATGGCAGAGCCGGACGGAACGCTCACAGACGGTGACGGGCAGATATACCGCTACCTTTACTGGGAGGGCAAATCGGACGCTGAATATGATTTTTCCGAGGGCTTCTGCGTAAAGGGACGGGACACGGCGGAATTTCTGGAGACTGCGCTGGAGGAGCTTGGGCTGACGCGCGGCGAGGCCAACGAATTCATCATATACTGGCTGCCCAAAATGCAGGAGAATGAATATAATGTTATTTCATTTCAGGCCTCGGCATATACCGATGCTAACAGACTGAGCATAGTGCCGGAGCCGGACGTAATGATACGGGTGTTCATGGCGTGGCGGCCGTCAGAAAAGCCCGTGGAGCTGCCGGAGCAGACGCTTTCCGCGCCTGAGCGCAGAGGCTTCACCGCAGTTGAATGGGGCGGATGCGAGCTGGCTGAAAAATAAAAAAATGCGCTTCCCTCACCGGACGAAGATCCTTGAAGGGGAGCGCATTTTTTACATATGAAGAGCGGTATCACGCCGTTTGGGGGATATCCCTGAGCTGCTTTTTGCAGCAGCGGGCGAAATATGCGATCTCCGCCGCCGCCGTGATGGACCAGGAGAAGGCATAGAGCAGATACAGGGACGTTATCGTACCAAAATATGCAAACACCGTATAGAACCATATCACGCGGAAAACGCAGGAGCCGAGAATGACTATGATCGTCGGCACGAGGCTCCTTCCAAGACCGCGCGAGGCGGCGATGGAGCAGTCCATAAACGCCGATATGGCGTAGGAGAGACCCATTATGGTCAGGCGGCTCATGCCAGCCTCTATTACCTCGGGCTCGGTCGTAAATATCGCAAGAAAGCTCCTGCCGAAGAAGACCAGCGAAAGGCCGAGTATCGCGCCGGCTCCGAAGGAGTAGGCGAGGCTTATGAAGTAGCTCTTCATGACCCTGTCTCGCTTATGCGCGCCATAGTTTTGCCCCATGAAGCTTGAGCACGCCACATATATGGCGTTCATGACGTCGTATACGAGTGCGTCCGCGTTCGCCGCAGCGGAGTTGCCCTCGACCACGACGGCGTCAAAGCTGTTCACGCCCGTCTGGATGAAGAGGTTCGCTATCTGAAATATCGCGTTCTGCAGGCCCGCCGGTATTCCAAGCTGCAAAAGGCGCTTTGCCTTGGAGGCCGTTATCCTCAGCAGCCTTACGCGCAGCGCGTGCATTTCACCGCTGCGCATGAGGGATATGATTATCAGCGCTGCCGAAATGTACTGCGAGACAATGCTCGCAATGGCGACGCCCGCAACGTCAAGCTTGCAGACGATGACGAAAAAGAGATTGAGCAAAACGTTTATGACGCCCGCGAGAGCAAGGAAGTACAGCGGCTTTTTCGTATCGCCGACGGCGCTGAGAACGCCGTTGCCAAAGTTATATATGGCCAGCGCGGGCATGCCGAGAAAATATATCCGCAGATACAGCGCCGCGCCGTCTATCAGCTCATCCTTCGTATTGAGCAGCTCGAGCAGTACGCGCGTAAATATCGCGCCGAAGGCGAGGATAACGAGACCGACGATCAGGCAGATCAGCGCCGCTGTATGTACCGTTTCCTCCACGTCGCGGCGGCTTTTCGCGCCGACGTACTGCGCCGTTATGACGTTCACGCCGCTGCCGACGCCTATCAGCACGCCCGTGAACAGAGCCACGAGCGTCGTCGTTGAGCCGACGGAGCCGAGCGCGGCGGAGCCTGCAAAGCGCCCGACTACCGCAATGTCTGACATGTTGAAAAGAACCTGAAGAATGTTCGTCAGCATAAGCGGCAGGCTGAAGCGCAGAATCTGACTTTTGAGCGAACCTTGAGTAAGATCGTGTAAGCTGTTATTCATGAAAGCTACCTTCCGGAAAAATAAGCTCCCGGCGACCCCATTGCCGCCGGATTGAACGATTATAGCACAGCGTCCTTCATATTTCCAGTAGCGATATGCGATATTTTGCGCTTTTTTGAGCCGCTTTTCCCGTTGCTTTTGCCATGCCCGGCTTTGGCGCTCAGGCCGCCTGCGTCCAAATTCCCTCGCCGACGCGATTCAATGCTGCTCGGCCGCTAACCGCGCAGTCTCTGCCCCAGCACGGCGGCATTGTGAAAATAGTCGTAAACGCGCTCCACCCGCGCAAGCTCTGCTTCTCCGCATATCGCGCCGCTCTGCTTCGCCGTATACTGCGCGTTTTCGTGCGGGTCGGGGGCGAGCAGCTCCGTCACGTCATAGCTCACAAATTCGCTGCTTTCGTAAACTCGGTATGGCTCAAGCTCCTCAAAGCTCCAGAGCCTGCCGTGGATAAGAGCAAAGCTTTCGGGCGCTGCTTCTTTGGCAGGATACGACATTATGTAAACCAGCGGCAGCTCCGCACCGCCGTCTGTTTCGCCCTCCTCAAGCGGCAGAAATGTGCCAATAGTCAGCGCCTTCTCCGCGGAAGAAGCGCCCACGGGCAGGCCGTAGACGTCCGTCGAGTGCCAGCCGACGCAGAGCGCAGCCGGATCGAGCGCCTCCTCGAGACCGCCGCAGTCCAGCGTCGGATAAGAGCCCTCCGGGTTTTTCACGCCGGGGATCAGCGCTGGCGATACCGCTCTTACGGGGCTTATCCTTTTTTCAAGCAAAAGCGCCTCGCAGGCCGAATAATATTCGCGGTTCCGCTGCCGGAGCTCCTCATAACTGCTCAGACGCCCAGAAAAATACTTTTCAAGCTCTGGCTCTACGGCATACTCCGTCTCTTCGGGAAGCTCCGGCGGCGGATATATCGGTGCGCTCGGCGCGGCGCCGGAAAAATCAACGCTGCAATGCCAGTCCTGCCCGAAAATAAAGCCGTTGTTCGTCAGAACAAAGTAGTAGCTCTCGCCCGGCTTTTCCAGCTCGTCCACGCTGCACGCCCCGCTGATATCGACCGTAAAGCTCCGCTCTGATTGGGCGGGTATCTCACTGCCGCCGAAAAGCTTTCCGCCGGAGGCCGAAAGGATCTCTTCGGAATCTGTCCTGCGCACGAGCTTTATTTTTGGCTGCAAATTCAGCATTTTATCAGACTTGTTAACTACGCTTATTTTTACAACTCCGTTCCCCTCATATTTCGAGCCGAGAGACAGCTCATCGCCGTCAAGCGACGAAAATATGCTCACGGCCATTGCCGCGCCGGCAAGGCAGCAGACGGTGGCCGCCAAAGCAAGCACCATCACCGCAGCCCTGCGGCTCGAGCGGCGCTTCGGCAGCGTAGTACCGGTTTTTGCCTCAAACCTCGCGCGTATATTCTGCAAATTTTCACTTTTCGGTGCTGTCATCCGTTCTCCTCCATTTCGCCAAGTGCGATTTTGAGCCGTTTTTTCGCGCGGTACAGTCGATTGTTCACCTGGCTGACGCTCATGTCCATGGCCAGCGCTATCTCGCCAGGCTTCTGCCCGCTGTAATAGCGGCGGACGATTATCTCTCTGTCCGGCTCCCTGAGGGCGCCCACGGCATTTTGCACGTTCCCGCGCTCCTCGCTTATCAGCAGCTCATCGAGCGGCTCATCATCTGCTGCGACGTTTTCACAAAGCTGAACCGTGCCTCTGCGGGCTATCTGCCGCGCCCTGTCCGCCGCGCGCGAACGGGCAATTATCGCCAGCCAGCTCTTCAGCGTCCCCCGAGCCGGGTCAAACCTCTCCGGATGCTGCCAGAGATACACGAACGCGTCCGCGACGCATTCCTCAATCTCCTCCGCCGTGCCGATATCGCCCAGCGCCCTGCCCGCCGCATACCATAAAAGACGCGAATATTTGCGTATAACGCAGTCCATCGCCGCCTCATCTCCGGCCATTATGGCATTTTTTATTTTATCATCGTTCATTGATTCCGTTGTTCACCTTCCCTGATTTTTTGCGATCGCTCATCCATAATACGCCGGATATTCTTAAAATACTCGCATATGATCCCATTTTTCGCGCCCGATCTGCGTCCGCAACCGCGGGTTGCGCAGCTTCAAGCCCTGGATGCTTGCGTAATATACGCTTTATCTGCTATTATAACGGCAGAAGGAGGCCTCATGCATGAAGCTGAACGAAAAAATTCTTTACTGCCGCAAAAGACTCGGCCTTTCGCAGGAAGCATTGGCTGAGCGGATCGGCGTATCCCGGCAGGCCGTGAGCAAATGGGAAACCGGCGATGCCGAGCCCGAGATATCAAAGCTGCGGTCGCTTGCGCAGGTTTTTGGCGTAACGACCGACTGGCTGCTGTCAGACGCCGAGCCTGATGAGCAGCACAATAAAACGGAAGAAAAATCGGAGGCAGTCTCTCCGTCGTGGGTAAACGAGGTACCGGGGGCTGTCGGCCGCCTGCTGCGGCGCTACGGCTGGCTCTGCGGAGTTTATCTCGCCGTGAGCGGATTTTTCTTTTCGCTGACAGGCGCGCTGGCGATGATCCTGCCGAAGGTTATGGCCAGGGGCATGGACTCAGCTGTTTCCCGCTGGGATCCGTTTGGCATTGACAGCGAGGTCGCGATATATGACGAGCTCGGCAATCAGGTGGGCAGCTATGTTACGAACGACCAGGGCTTTTTCAGCTCCTTTGCCGCGAATAACCCGGTTTCCATAATGGGTACGGTGGTGCTTGTGCTCGGTATTATAATGATAATAGCCGGTGTGATCCTGGCCATTGTCCTGAAGCGCCGCGGCAGGCACTGACGCGGGGGGGACGCGGAGCGGCGCTGCCGTGGACGCGTGGAAGCCCCCAATGGAGGGGCGCACACACAAAAAATCCGCGCGGGGCTTATGCGGCCCTGCGCGGATAAAAATTTAGTTTTCGTCTTCCTCGTCCCCGGGGAGAAGTCTGACGCGGAGCTTTTCAACTCGCATGGCCTCGGCCTCCTCGACGGTAACGTCGAGCCGGTCATAGACGAAGTGATCGCCGACGACGGGGAAGCGGTCGAGCATCTCGACAGCCCAGCCACCCATGGTATCGTACTCCGTCTCAAAATCCTCGGGCGGGGTATAATCGATGGATTCAAAGAAATCGTCGACAGTGGTGGCGCCGTCAACAATATAGCTGTCATCGCCGGACTGAACAACGTCGAGCTCGACATCGTCGCTCTCGTCGAAGATATCGCCGACTATCTCTTCAAGAATGTCCTCCATCGTGAGAATACCCATTGTTCCGCCAAATTCGTCAACGACTATCGCCATCTGGCAGCGCTTCTTCTTGAATTCCATAAGGATGGACGAAATATTGCGGGTCTTGTGGACAAATATCGGCTCCGTAAGCATATCCTCAAGGTCTATTTCGTCCGGCGGCTGCGTTATTGCGGCCTTGATAAGCTTCTTTGTGGAAAGAATGCCAACGATGTTATCTATGCTCCTGCGGTAAGCCGGGACGCGCGAATAGCTCAGAAGATCCTCGTTTTTAAGGATATCGGCAATATCGTCGTCCAGATCGACGGCGTAAACGTCCACGCGCGGAACGTAAATATCCGCCGCGGCAACATCGGAAAATTCAATGGCGGATTTTATCAGCTCGCCCTCTTTTTCCGTGAAAACGCCCTCGTCCTCGATGGTTTCGAGGATGGTGACGAGCTCCTCGTCCGTGACCTCGGGCTCGGGATCGTCCTTTTTCCAAAGCCTTTCAAGCTTTTTCACCAGTGCCGTAACAACGAGCACGACGGGGGAGAAAAGGTACATGAAAAAGCGCAGGATCTGGGAGAAGGCCTTTGCCAGCACGTCGGCGTAGCTCTTGCCTATTATCTTCGGTATAGTCTCTCCAAAAACGAGCAGCACTGCCGTTGCTATTATCGAGGCCGCCGCGCTGGTGTTTTTGAAATCGAGATTTATGAGCACCATGGTAACGCAGGCGGTGAAGGCGCTGTTCACAAGCTCGTTACCCACGAGCACCGTTGAAAGAAAGCGGGGAAAATCGTCGCAGATGGAAAGTACGAGCTTTGCCCGCTTTGAGCCATCCTCCGCGGCCTTGCCGAGCCGCAGCTTGTTGCTTGTGGCAAAGGCAATCTCGGAGCTGGAGAAGAACGCAGAGCAGAGAACGAGGATGACCATTAATATGTATATTCCGATCATTGGCGCGCCTCCTTTGCGGCGGAGGTATGCGCGACCTCGTCGTCCTCGTCGTATATTTCGCCGACGAGCTCTTCCATAACGTCCTCCATCGTGATAAAGCCGAGCGCTCGGCCGTCCTCGCCGGTTATTACGGCAAAGTGACTGCGCCGGTGGCACAGACCCTCGAACATGGCGTCAAGCTTTGTGTCCGGCGGCACGCAGTACGGCAGCTTCATTACGGCGCTCACGTCTATTTCCTGCCCGTGCATTATGCTCACGAGGCAGTCCTTCGTCTGCAAAACGCCCACTATGCGGTCCGGTGTACCGGCGTAGACGGGGATACGCGAATATTTTTCTGCGAGAATGAGTTTCTTTATGCTCTCAAAATCGTCGCCGATCTCAATGGCCGTCATTTTATCCAGCGGCATCATGATATCGCCGACGCAGGTGTCGGAAAACTCTATGGCGGACTGGATAAGCTCACTCTCCTCGGGCTTTATGAGCCCTTCGTCCTCGATGTTTTCAATGATGGACTGAAATTCGTCCTCCGTCATGGACGGTAGCTCGTGGCGATGGGGCAGAATGAGCTTTACGGCCCCGGCAATGCCGGAAAAAATGAGTGACAGCGGGGTGAGGACGATCATGAGCGCGGATATGGGCGCGGCGAAAAGGCAGGCAAGCTCGTCGCTGTTTGCCCGCGCTATGTTTTTGGGTATAGTCTCGGCAAAGATGAAGATAAGCACCGTCATCACAACGGTGGAAACGGCCGCGCCAACCGTGCCGAAAAGGCGTATGAACATTGACGCTGCGAGAGTGTTCGCGCAGACGTAGCATACGTTTGTGCCTATGAGCAGCGTGGAAAGCGCCTTTTCAAAGCGGTTAAGGACATAGTTCGCGCGTATGGCTCGTTTCTCGCCCTCCTCTGCCCGCTTTTTGATACGCATTTTGTTGCAGTAGGAAAAGGCCGTCTCCGAGCTTGCAAAGAAGCCGCCGAGCAGAATAAGGCAGAGGATCAGGATACTTCGCGGTATACTGTCGTCCATAAAGGAATATCAACTCCAACCATATAATAATATATTATTTTTATCTTATCACATATTGCAACAGTTTGCAACTGTTGCGTTTATCACATATTTCCGCCGTTTAAAAAGCTGCCGAGCATGCCGCAGCCTTCGGCGCGGCCGAGGACGGTTTTGGGAGAGAGCGAGTCGCGTCCCTCAAAGCCGCAGGCCTTCAGCAGGCCGCTGTTGTGCGCCCATATGATGGCCTCGATAGAAGAAAGAGATACCGTGCCGATATCGTTATAGGCAAAGAGCGAGCGGAGCGTATCAAGAGTTATGTCCTTATCGCTCACGGCCTCGGCGGCGCCGGTATACACGGCGTAGGAATAAAGATATTTCACGGCCTCCTCGCGGGATATTCCGGCGTTCGGCGAAAGACTGCCGCCGGCCGGGGCGAGCCCTGCGTTATATGCCCATGTGACGGCCTCGGCGAACCAGTCGTCCGCCTTTATGTCGCTGTATGGCAGAACGGTGCTTTCAACGGCCTTCCCGCCGTCCACACGGTAGAGCAGCATGAGGAACTGCGCGCGGGTGAGCTTCGATTCCGTGCCGAAGCGGTGCTCCGAAACACCGTTTACATAGCCGCGCTTTACCATTTCGCGCACGGCGTCGTAGTTGATGTCCCCCTCCTTTATATCCGCAAAAACGTTTGCCCAGCCCTCGGAATCGTAGCTGACTACGTAGGCCGTGGTATCCTCCGTTTTGCCGGAGGCGTCGTTTTTCCATACGGCGTAGAAGGTGAAGCTCGCGTTATCGTTTTTTGACCAGCTGCCGTCTATTACGACGGAGGCGTTGTCCTCATAGACCTTTCTTCTGAGCTTTCTGGAGATGATGTCCGCCTCGCTCATAAAGCCGTTTTTCTCCGTGAGCCAGAAGCCGTCCTCGTCGCGCTTTACATACCAGCCCTCGAATGAGCAGCCGGTTTTCCACGTCCAGTGCTTGTTATCGACCTCCTCGGCCAGCTCCTCGTCGCTCTCGCGCTCCTCGGGCGCGTTTTTGTAAAGGCCGAGAGTCGCCCCGGCGGTTATGTACTGCGACCGGCGCTTGCCCTCGCCGCCGTTGAGGTCATAGTTCACGGCGTAGATATTGCCGCTCTTTATGAGGGAGGGGTCGCAGGCGGAGGAGCTGTAAACGCCGTAGCCCTTGATATAGTCGTCGTCCGGCTTGTAGCGCATTACGCGCACCATGTCGCGCGAATTGCCCTCCACGGTGAAAATGTATCCGTCGCGCACGCTCATCACAATGCCGACGTGCGACCACTCCTCGCCCTCCTCGGCAAAGAAGATTATATCGCCGGGAATTGGGGTATACTCGCCCTTTGCACGGAATTTTACGCCGAAATACGGCGCTCTCGCCACGCGGGAGTTTGCGATAACGCCGGTGGGGATGCGCGCCTGCCGGGCGCACCAGGAGATGAACATCGCGCACCAGGCGTAGCCGTCGCAGTCGCTGAAATAGCCGTACTCGGTGTAGTTCCCGTCCGAGGTCATGTTCATCCCGTCGCGGTCCCGCCTGCCCGCACCCTCGTGGTAGCCCACCTGCGTGAGAGCAACGTTTACAAGGTCGGCGCGGTAGTTGCCCGTGAGCTGAAGGCTGCCGAGCTTCTGATAGTAGCTGCTCGAGGCATAGGCGCCGGTAACGTTATACGTTGGGCTTACGGCCCCCGCGGGAGCGGCAAGACCGGCGGTAAGCGCTGCCGAAAGCAGCAGAGAGCATATTTTTACCGAATGCTTTTTCATCGTATGTATCATCCTCTTATGTATATTATCTCTCGCGAAAATGCAGGCATTTCCGCGAAGAGATGCAGCCCGCCGCGCGCACTCGCTCTGCTCGCACACTTGCGGGCTGAGAAGTGTTTTTCCGAGGTACAGAAAGTGAATTGCCCCGAAGGGGCAGGAGAAGACCCGCTGGAGGGCACCCCCGGAAAAAACGTGATTTGATTTTATTCCGTCATCTGCGGATGACGGAACTCTGTGAGACTCTTTCGTAATAACAGCGCAGAAAGTACTTTCACGACAGGTTGATCATGTTTAAAGCCTGAAATCTTCCTCAGACAGAGCGCCCGTCACGGGCTTTGACGGTGCTTCCGGAACGCGCTTCAGCGGATCGTATTCAAAGCGGCGGCAGTGCCCCCAGCTTTTTACAACGCCCTTTTTGACGCACATGACTGATTCGTCGTCAAGCCAGGAACCGTTAAGACAGTATGAGCAGCATGGCTCGATATTTTTTCTGAACAGCATTTTTATTAAATACGCCTCCCAAAGCCGTTCCAGCGATACGTTGACACATGCCATTCATTATAATATATTTCCTCTGTTTTTTCCAGCCCTTTTTGCATACTTTTTTGCCCCCTTGCGGACAAAAACAGCGATGATCGCCGCAAGGAGCAGGGCGCAGCCGAGCGATACCGCCAGAATGAGCCCCGTGTCCGCGTCCGCAAGGCCGCTCACCTGTCCGGCGAGGTATGCCGCGGCCTCCGACTCAAAGGGAAAGACGAGAAAGATTATTTTCACGAGAGCCACGGAGATAAGCCCGTGAACGAGCTTTCCGAGAATGTACGTTTTTGCGGAAAGTCCGCTGCTGCACAGAAAAGTAAGCGTCTGGCAGTGAATGGAAAGCCCGGCCCAGCCGAGCATGAAGGCGGCCATTGCCGCCTCGCGGCCCATGCTCCCCTCCGCCTCCGTCAGGCTCCATACTCCGGAGGAAAGCTCGATGGCTCCGGTCAGCAGCCGGGCGGCGTCGGATCGGTCCAGCCCGAACGGGGCGAGTGGGACGGCGAGCAGCCGCGCGGCGGCGTCGAGCGCGCCGGAGACGAAGAGCAGCTTTATGAAAACCGTGAAGAAAATGACGAAGCCGCAGATGTTCAGCGTGGAAGTGACCGCGCCGGAAACGGACGAGGTGAAGGCCTCGGCAAAGCTCTTTCGCGCCGCCGGGGCCCTCGTCGACCGCCGCGTGCCTCCGCTGCCGGAGCCGTGGTATGAGCGGAAGCATACGCCCGTTATAACGGACGCGGCCGCGTGGACAAGATAGAGCAGCAGCCCCACGCGGCTGCTGGAAAATACGCTCGCGCCGACGACGCCGAGTATGAACGCGGGCCCGGAATTGTTGCAGAAGCTCAAAAGCCGTTCCGCCTCGCCACGGCTGCATTCGCCGTGCTCATAAAGCGCTATCGCCGTCCTTGCGCCGACGGGGTAGCCGCCGATGAAGCCGAGAGCCAGCGCGGCGGAGCACGCGCCGCCAACGTTGAAAAGCCGCCGCATGACGGGAGCCATGAGCCTGCCGAGGCCTTCGGCAAGACCGAGCTCCACGGCCATGGACGAGACGACGAAAAACGGAAAGAGCGAGGGGACGATAACGCCCATGCAGAGCGAAAGACCGTCCGACGCCGCGCTTACCGAGAGCCTGGGGTATATCAGCAGCCCGGCCGCGCTTATGACGAGCGCGGCGCAGCCGAGAACCCTGTAAACCGCCGTTCGCCTGATACGCATTATTCAGCACCTCCCCCATTTGAGCCGTAAGCAATGATATTCGCGCGTGTGCGGAGATATTACAGCGGAGTGAGCCGCCCGCCGTCCGCGCGCGAAAGGGGTGAAGTTTTGCCGCGCCGCTGCATAAGCTTATCCGAAGGGGGGAGCAGCATGAAAAAGGGCAGGGCGGCGCTCGAGGGCGCGAGCCGCGCGCTCGGGCTGCCGCTTGAATATGCCGCGGGCCTGCCGAGAGTGGAGCTTGACGGCTTTTCGAGAGTGCGGATAGAGTCGCACAGGGGCGTTCAAGAATATGGCCGCGAGCTGATAGAGCTGTCAGCAAGGGGTGCGGGGATACGCGTGAGCGGCACGGGACTGGGGCTGAGGTGCCTTACGGCGGAGCTTGCCGTCATTGAGGGACGGATAAAAAGCGTGGAATTCATTTACGGGGAGGACGGGGAATGAGCGGCTTTTCCGATATCCTTCTCGGGACGGTCGAGCTGCGGGTAACGGGCGGACGGCCCGAGCGCTTTCTGAACGTTCTTGCCCGCGAGGGCGTGTGGTTCACAAACGCTCTGCGCGAGGATGAAATAACGCTCTCCATAAGGATACACCGGCGAGACCTTGCCGCAGTGCAGGAGCTTGCCAAACGCAGCTTCTGCGAATGTACCGCCGTGTCAGAGGCCGGGCTTCCGAGGCTTTGGGGGCGGATAAGGCTGCGCCGCGCGCTGCTGATAATGCCGGCCCTGTGCCTTATGGCCGTGATGGCGCTTTCTCTTTTCATCTGGGACATAAGCATCAGCGGGAGCGAAACGCTCACGGATGCGGAAATCCTTGCCGCGCTCGACAGCGAGGGCATACGCACAGGCGCCTTTGGACTGTGCATAGACAGGGAGCTTCTTCGCGAACGGCTCATAGAGGCTCTGCCGAGGCTTGCGTGGATAACGGTGAACGTTCGCGGCAGCCGCGCGGAGGTGATAGTCCGCGAGCGCGTGGAACCGCCGGAGGTGGTGGATGTACGCAGTCCGGCGGATATAATAGCCGCGAGGACGGGGCTCATAACGGAGATGAACGTTTTTGAGGGCCGGGCGGAGGTGGAGCGCGGGCAGACGGTGCTTGCGGGCGAAACGCTCGTTTCCGGTACTCTCGACAGTCTCTCGGGCAGGGTGCGCAGAGTGCATGCGCTTGGCGAGATAAAGGCGCGCACCTGGTACGAAATTTCGGAAAAGACGCCTTTGGAATATATATCAAAGCGCTATACGGGGGAGACTGTAAGCAGAAAATCCGTCACGATCGGAAATTATCGCATAAATTTATATATAAACGGTAGCATTTCCCTTGACTGCTGTGATAAAATTACAGAAAGCAGGAGACTTGAGCTCCCCGGCGGGCTGCTTCTGCCCATAGAGCTCACGAAGAGCGAGTACCGCGAATATGAGGCCGTGCCCGCGGAGCTGAGCGTTTCCGAGGCGGAGGAGCTTTTAAGACCTCGTCTTATGCAGCGGCTGCGGCGGGAGCTGAACGGCGAGCCGCTTTCGCTGGAGTTTATCACCGTGGAGGAGGACGGCTTCGTTACCGTAACGCTCAGGGCGGAGTGCCTGGAGAATATTGCGATGACCGTCCCGGCGGCGGAGCATAATACAATGGAGTGACCGTACACAGATGACAGAAAAAACAATCAACGTAGACAGAATGGAGCATATTATAAATGTATTCGGCTCCTTTGACGAAAATCTGCGCATTATCGAGAGCGAGCTGGGCGTCAAGGTAACAGACCGCGACTCCGAGCTTAAAATATCCGGCGATGAGGAGCAGGTCGCATATGCGGAAAAGACCATAGAGGGGCTGCTTTCGCTTGCCGCCCGCGGCGAGAACATAACGGCGCAGAACGTGCGCTACATCATAAAGCTCACGACTGAGGGCAAGGCGGACAAAATAAGCGAGATGGCCGAGGGCGTTGTGTGCATAACGGCCAAGGGCAAGCCCATCAAGGCAAAAACGCTCGGCCAGAAAAATTATATCGAGGCAATAAAGCGCAATACCGTCACGGTGGCGGTCGGCCCTGCCGGAACCGGAAAAACGTACCTTGCCGTCGCCGCCGCGGTAACGGCCTTTCGCGCAAAGCAGATAAACCGCATAATCCTTACCCGCCCGGCGGTAGAGGCGGGCGAAAAGCTCGGCTTTCTGCCAGGAGACCTGCAAAACAAGGTGGATCCCTATCTTCGCCCGCTTTATGACGCGCTTTTTGATATGTTCGGCTCCGAAACGTACCAGAAATACCTTGAAAAGGGAAATATCGAGGTCGCGCCGCTGGCGTATATGCGCGGCAGAACGCTGGACGATTCCTTCATCATACTCGACGAGGCGCAGAATACCTCCCGCGAGCAGATGAAGATGTTTTTGACCCGCCTTGGCTTTAATTCAAAAATCGTCATAACCGGCGATGAAACGCAGATAGACCTGCCGGCAGACAAGGTGAGCGGCCTGAAGGAGGCCGTGCGCGTACTGCGCGGCGTTGAGGACGTTGAGATCTGCCGCCTTACGAGCGACGACGTTGTGCGCCACGTGCTCGTGCAGCGCATAATTGAAGCCTATGAAAAATACGAGAAAACAATGCCGGCTCAGCAGAATGCCCGTCCCGGCGCGAATCGAGGTCAGAGAAGAAAATGAAGCATAACATAATTATTGGCCACGCAGACGGAGTTTCTGCCGCCTACGAGCTTTCGGGCCTTGTGCGCCGCGCTTTGGTCACGGCGCTCAACGCCGAGGGCGTATACGTTCCCTGCGAGATAAACGTACTTTTTACGAATGACGAGGGCATACGCGAGATAAACCGCGAAATGCGCGGGGTAGACAGCGCGACCGACGTGCTGTCCTTCCCAATGCATGACTTTGTGCCCGGCGCGTTCGACGTGAGCGCGGACGAGCTCTGCGAGGACGGCGGGCGGCTCGCGCTTGGCGATATGGCGCTCTCCGTGGATCATATCCGCTCGCAGGCCAGAGAATTTGGCCACAGCCTCTCGCGGGAGGCGGCGTACCTGACGGTTCACAGCGCCCTGCACCTCCTGGGCTATGACCATCTTGACGAGGGCGAGCAGAAAAGGCTCATGCGCGGCAGGGAGAAGGCCATAATGGCGCAGCTCGGCCTCGGGCGCGAGGACACGGAAGAATGAGGAGGGATACATTATGAACATTACAAAAACGGCGCTCATAACCATCTCCGGCCGCCCGAACGTGGGCAAATCGACACTGGCAAACGCCATCGCCGGCGAGAAGATAGCGATAGTTTCCAATAAGCCGCAGACGACGCGCAACAGGATATACGCCATAAGAAATATGGACGATACGCAGCTCATATTCATGGATACCCCCGGCTTTCACAGGCCGAAGTCCCGGCTTGATGAGTACATGGCGGACGTTGTGAAGGACAGCTTTTCCGGAACGGACGGCGTTCTGCTCGTTGTTGAGCCAATAGCGGGCGCCGGCCCGCAGGAGGAGCAGCTTATCGAGTACATCAAAGGCTCGAAGGCGCCCTCCGTGCTCGTCATAAACAAGATAGACAGCGTGAAGAAGGAAACACTGCTTGCCGTTATTGCCGCCTATGCGGAAAAGTACGAGTTTACGCACATCATGCCCATATCAGCCAAAACCGGCGAGGGCGTGGACGAGCTTATGGAGCTGCTGCGCGGCTTTGCCGTGCCCGGGCCGGCACTCTTCCCGGAGGACATGGTAACGGATCAGCCGGACAGCCAGATCTGCGCCGAGATCGTGCGGGAAAAGCTGCTTTACTGCCTTGACCATGAGGTGCCGCACGGCACTGCGGTTGAGGTAACAAGGTTTTCTGAGCGCATAGATACGGAGATAATCGACCTTGACGTTATGATATACTGCGAAAAGGCCAGCCACAAGAGTATAATAATCGGCAGGGGCGGCGCGATGATAAAGAAAATAGGCGAGCTGGCGCGCCGCGATATCGAGCGCTATATGGGCACCAGGGTTTTTCTCCAGACCTGGGTGAAGGTGAAGGAAAACTGGCGGGACAGCGACGCCATGGTGAGAAACTTCGGATACAGAAAAGAGCGCTGACATGTACGTTACCACCCACGCGCTCGTGCTGCGCTGCGCGGACTATAAGGAAAGCAGCCGCATGCTCACGCTTCTCACGGAAAGCGAAGGGAAGCTCTCCGTTTCCGCAAAGGGCGTGCGGAGAAAAAACAGCCGCCTTGCCGCCGCCGCGCAGCCGTATGCTTACTCCGAGGTCACTCTCGGCGGGAGCGCGGGGCGGTGGTATCTTGCGGAGGGCAACGCCGTGGAGCTGTTCCCCGGCATAAGCTCAGACCTTGAGCGGCTGGCGCTTGCGGCGTACTTTGCCGAGCTGCTGGAGGCGGTATGCCGCGAGGAGCTTGCCGAGCCGGAGCTTCTGCGGCTGGCGCTCAATACGTTTTTTGCACTGAGCCAGGGGAAAAAATCGCCAGGGCTCATCAAGGCCGCCTTTGAGCTGCGGCTGATGTGCGCGCTCGGCTATGCGCCGCAGCTTGAACGCTGCGCTGTCTGCGGAGAGCGGGAGCCGGAGGAGCCGGCTTTCGCGCTGGACGGAGACGGCCTTGTCTGCCGGGCCTGCGCGGCAGGCTCCGCTCTGCCTCACGTCCGGCTTTGCCCGGCGTCTCTTGCCGCAGCAAGATACATTGAAGAAGCAGGGGCGAAGAAGCTTTTTTCATTTTCCCTCGGCGAGCAGGCGCTTTCGCGGCTTTCGGCGGCGAGCGAAAAATATGTTCTGCGCCAGCTCGAACGGGACTTCGGAAGTCTTGACTATTACAGAAAAATCGTTACATCATAAAGGCTTGGGGAAAAATTTCCTCTCCTTTACGGAGCCGTTATGAAAAATCTGGAGCGAAACAATGAACGAACTTTACGAAAAATCACTGCATATCCTTGAGCTTCCCGCCGTGCTGGCAAAGCTTGCCGCCGAGGCGGTGAGCGAGGGGGCAAAGGCCCGTGCCCTTGCCCTCAGACCGACGGATAACGCCTGGGAGGTGGAAAATCTCCAGCGCGAGACCGGGGACGCCAGGGAAC
>CAKTED010000005.1 GCA_934546725.1 uncultured Oscillospiraceae bacterium
GCTCCCTTGCTCCTCCTTTTCGGCCGCGATCCGCTACGCTGGGTTCGCGTCCGAGACGGGGGAGGGGGATTCCACGGCCTGCGGCCTCTGAATGACGGAGACTTTGGGACCCCGCGTCCACTGACGTACCGCTCTGCCCCTGACCCGGGGATCCCCGCTGCGCGAGGATGACGGAGGAAACGGCGACCCTCCCACGTCCACGATACCCCGCGTCCCCACAACCCCCGCGCCCCCACGCCATCACAAAAAATCAAATACAGAAAACAGCGGAATTATCCGCAGAAAATGGAGTATACTAAATGAAAACCGACGTTCTCATCATTGGCGCCGGCCCTGCCGGCATATTCACCGCGCTGGAGATGATCCGCCGCGGCAGCAAAAAGAAGATCGTCCTCGTCGAGAAGGGGCGCGCCGTCGAAAAGCGCCACTGCCCGAAGAGCGAGACGAAAAAATGTCTCAACTGCAAGCCCTATTGCCACATTACCAGCGGCTTTTCCGGCGCGGGCGCGTTCTCGGACGGCAAGCTTTCCCTTTCCGCTGAGGTCGGCGGCGACCTGCCAGAGCTTATCGGCATGGACCGCGCGCAGGAGCTGATTGATTACACCGATAAGATTTACCTCGACTTCGGCGCGGATGAGCACGTTGAGGGCCGCGAGGCCACGGATGAGGTGAAGGAGATACGCCGCCGCGCCATTCAGGCGGGCCTCAAGCTCGTGGACTGCCCCATCCGCCACCTCGGCACGGAGAAGGCGCAGGAGCTCTACCTCGCCATTCAGAATCACCTCGCCGCGAACGGAGTGGACATCCTCTTCGATACGCTCTGCACGGACCTCGTCATAAAGGACGGCGTGTGCCGGGGCGCGAGACTGGAAAATTCCTCCGGCGTCATAGAGGTCGAGGCGGATAACACCGTCATCGCGGCCGGACGCGGCGGCGCGGACTGGCTGGAGAACCAGTGCTCCGTCCACAATATCCACCACAAGCCCGGCACGGTCGATATCGGCGTGCGCGTGGAGGTGAGAACGGAGATCATCGAGGACGTGAACCGCGCGCTCTATGAATCCAAGCTCATCGGCTACCCCAAGCCCTTCAAGAACAAGGTAAGAACCTTCTGCCAGAACCCCGGCGGCTTTGTAAGTCAGGAAAATTACGACGGTGGTCTGAGCGTCGTGAACGGCCATTCCTATAAGGAGCTGAAGTCGCAGAACACGAACGTTGCGATCCTCTGCTCGCATAATTTTACGCAGCCCTTCAACCAGCCCATTGCCTTCGCGCGCAGGATCTGCGAGCTGACGAACATGCTCAGCGGCGGCGGCATCATGGTCCAGCGCTTCGGCGACATTATCGACGGCAAGCGCACCTGGCAGAAGGAGCTGGACAAGTCCAACGTCCGCCCCACGCTGCCGGACGCCGTCGCGGGCGATATCACCTTTGCCATGCCGTACCGCACAATGACAAATATAATCGAGTTTATCCGCGCGATGGACCACGTCGTCCCCGGCTTCGCGGCGGACGAAACGCTGCTCTATTCCCCCGAGGTGAAGTTTTACAGCAATAAGGTCAAGCTGGACGAGGAGCTCAATTCCAGCGTGGGCGGCCTGTTCTGCCTTGGCGACGCCAGCGGCTGGACGCGCGGCCTGATGATGGCCTCCGCCATGGGCGTCATGCTCGGCCAGCGCCTCGTCTGACGGTGTGCGCCGCTGTCCCTCAGAGGGAGCGAAAGTAACGATTTTTTCGTCATTCAGAGGGAGCAAAGCGACCGAAGAATCCCCCGGTTGGTTCTGCCGGGGTAACGATGACGTACTCTCAAACATTGCTGTCATTCTCGCGCTCCGCGCGGGAATCCCCCGGTTGGTTCTGCCGGGGAAACGGTGACGGCTCTGAAAATATTGCTGTCATTCTCGCGCTTTGCGCGGGAATCCCCCTGTTGGTTGCGTAATGGAAACGATGACGCACTACTGTGCCCCTGACCGGGGGATCCCCGCTTCGCGAGGATGACGGAGGAGAGGGCGACCCTCCCGCGTCCACGTTACTGGCGCACCCCTCTGAATGACGTAGACCTTGGGCGTTTCGCGTCCACGGTCCCCCGCATCCGCGGCACATCTCCTGCAAGGGAGCAATGTTCAAAATAAGTTATTTCCCAATTCATAAAAAGGACATAAACGGGTGCTAACCTTTAACCGTAAACAGAAAGAAAGCATCCGCCCCGCGATGAGCGGGAGCTTCTCTGACAGGAGGAAACGATGATGAGTGAATACATGCCCGGCAACCCCGGCGATCAGAATCAGGAACAGAACAGCTACGGTTTTCAGAACTACAACAACAATTATAATTACGGCTATAACGGCGGCTATCAGCCGCAGCCGCCGAAGAAAAAGAAGAAGACCGGCCGCATCGTGGCGCTGTGTCTCGCGTGCGTGCTCCTTGCGGGCGCGGCGGGCGTCGGCACGGGCGTTTTCGTCTCGAGCCTGAACAATGCCTCTGTTTCGCAGGCTCCGTCGGCCTCGGGCGGCACGACGAACGGCGGCACGCAGGATAACGGCGGCAGCGGCACGGTGCTAGATACGCAGATAGTCGGAAACGGCGGCAATACCTCCGTCAAGTCCGAATATACCGGCGACACGCTCTCCGCCGAGGAGATTTACGCCATGGGCGTAAAGGCCTGCGTCGGTATCCGCACGGACGTTACGCAGAACATTTTCGGCCAGGTCACGTCCTCTGCCATAAGCGGCTCCGGCTTCGTGATCTCTTCCGACGGATACATTCTCACGAATTACCACGTTATTGAAACGGCGGACGAGCAGGGGCTTGAGATCACGGTAACGTTTTACGACGGCCAGAGCTATACCGCTCAGATCGTCGGCAAGGACGCCGAAAACGACGTTGCCCTCATCAAGATAGACGCGCAGAATCTTCCCACGCTCGTTATCAATACGACCGGCGACCTTCTCGTCGGCCAGCAGGTCTACGTTATCGGCAACCCCCTCGGCGAGCTGACGTACAGCATGACAGGCGGCATCGTCTCCGCGCTTGACCGCGAGATTAGCGTTGAGTCCAACGTGAGCATAAACATGTTCCAGACCGACGCTGCCATAAATTCCGGAAACTCCGGCGGCCCCGTGCTCAACGATAAGGGCGAGGTCATCGGCATCGCCTCCGCAAAATACGCCTCCACCGGTGTTGAGGGACTCGGCTTCGCCATCCCCATAGAGGACGCCATGAATATCGTTGACGACCTTGTCCAGTACGGCTACGTTCGCGGCAAGCCCTACTTCGGCATCAGCGTGCGCACGATGACCGACAGCGTTGCGCAGTATTATAACTGGGCGGCGGGTGCTTACGTCGTCAAGGTTGACGAGAACAGCTGTGCCTCCGTCGCGGGACTCAGGGTCGGCGATATCATCACGAAGCTTGACGATACTGACGTGACCTCCAGCTCCGACCTCATTAAGGCAAAGCATGAGTATACTGCGGGCGACACGGCGCACCTGACGGTTTACAGAAACGGCGAGTACGTCCAGCTCGTGATAACCTTTGACGAGGAGGGCGCGAGGAACATGCTCACCGGCGAAAGCCAGAACGGCTGACGCGAATTTGCTTTGCTCCCCCTTTTATGGTCTCCGACCGCAGAAATGCGGCCGGGGACCTTTTGCGTTGTGGGGGATGGCGATGCACTTTGCTGTGCACGTCACTTTCCGCACGTCATTCAGAGAGAGCGTGGGTAATGTTTAATTCATAATGCGGAATTTTTGCTGTCATTCAGAGCCTGCACAGGCAGGCGAAGAATCCCCGGTATGGTGCTGAAAGGCAGCGATTATTTCCGTCATTCAGAGAGAGCGTAGCGACAATCCCCTCCGCCTCGGCCGCGAACCCAGCGAAGCGGATCGCGGCCGAAAAGGAGGAGCAAGGAAGTGAGCGAGGCTTTCGACGCAAGGAGGAAGCGGAGTCGAGCGTACTTTGCGACGACGCAATCCCCCCCTGTTGGTTCCACCGTGGCAGCGACCACCGCCTCCTCAGTCCTGCTGTCATTCTCGCGCTCCGCGCGGGAATCCCCCAAATGGTTCCACCGAAGTAACGACAACGTACTGCGGTACCCCTCCATAGGGGATTACACGGGCTTCGCCCTCTGAATGACGGAGACCATGGGTCTCCCGCGTCCACGATTTGGCTGCTGCCCCTGACCAGGGGATTCCACGGCCACTGACGTGGCCTCTGAATGACGGAAACCATGAATTTCCGCATCCACGGTCCCACCCATCACCCCCGCCACAACGCAGAAAGGCCGCTGCATGACTGCGAATATCGCGCCGTGCAGCGGCCATATTCACGGAAAAAGCGCCCGAAGCTTACGGCTGGATCTGCTCCATCGTATAGGCCTCGATGATGTCGCCTTCCTTGATATCGTTGAACTTCTCGATGGAAAGACCGCACTCGAAGCCGGAAGCGACCTCCTTAACGTCATCCTTGAAGCGCTTGAGGGAGGCAAGCTCGCCCTCGTGAATGACGATGCCGTCACGAACAAGGCGGACGGAGGCGTTGCGGGTAAGCTTGCCGTCCTGCACGTAGCAGCCGGCGATGGTGCCGATCTTGGAGACCTTATAGGTCTGGCGGACCTCGGCGTGGCCGAGCAGGACCTCGCGGAACTGCGGAGCCAGCATGCCCTTCATTGCCGCCTCGATCTCCTCAATGCACTCGTAAATTACGCGGTACATGCGCATATCGACCTTGGCGCGCACGGCGCTTTCGCGCGCGGCGGCGTCGGGACGGACGTTGAAGCCGACAATGATGGCGTTGGAGGTGGAGGCGAGCATGATGTCGCTCTCGTTTATCGCGCCGACGGCGGAGTGGATGACCTTTACGCGCACCTCGTCGTTGGAGAGCTTCTCCAGCGAGGTCTTGACGGCCTCTGCGGAGCCCTGAACGTCCGCCTTGACGATGATGGCCAGCTCCTTGAGCTCGCCCTCCCTGATCTGGGCAAAGAGATCGTCCAGCGAGACCTTGCGCTCGCTGCCGGTGGACTGCTGCTTCTTCTCCTCCTTGCGCTGCTCAACAAGCTCGCGAGCCATGCGCTCATCCTCGACTACGTTGAAATCGTCGCCCGCGCCGGGAGTCTCGCTCATGCCGGTTATCTCAACGGGGACGGAGGGACCGGCGGCGCTGATGCGCTGGCCCTTGTCGTTTATCATCGTGCGCACGCGGCCGACGGCGGTACCGGCGATAATAACGTCGCCGGAGTGGAGCGTACCGTTCTGCACGAGCACGGTGGCGATGGGGCCGCGGCCCTTATCAAGCCGCGCCTCGATAACGGTTCCTCTCGCGCGGCGGTTGGGGTTGGCCTTCAGCTCGCGCATCTCGGCCTCGAGCGCGACCATCTCGAGCAGGTTATCCACACCCATGCCGGTTTTTGCGGATATCTCGCAGACGATGGTGTCGCCGCCCCAGTCCTCGCAGACAAGCTCGTGCTCCGTAAGCTGCTGCTTGATGCGGTCCGGGTTCGCGCCGGGCTTATCCATCTTGTTTATCGCAACGATAATGGGGATGCCCGCCGCCTTCGCGTGGCTGATGGACTCGATGGTCTGCGGCATGATGCCGTCGTCCGCCGCGACGACGAGGATGGCGACGTCCGTTACCATCGCGCCGCGCGCGCGCATGGAGGTGAAGGCCTCGTGGCCGGGAGTATCAAGGAAGGTTATGGGCTTGCCGTTGATCTCGACCTGGTACGCGCCGATGTGCTGCGTAATGCCGCCCGCCTCGCCGTCGGCCACGTTCGCGTGGCGGATGCGGTCGAGCAGCGAGGTCTTGCCATGGTCAACGTGACCCATGACGACGACGACAGGGGCGCGCGGACGCAGATCCTCTGCCTTATCCTCGGAATCGTCTATAAGGCGCTCCTCGATCGTAACGACGACCTCTTTTTCAACGATGCAGCCGAGCTCCATGGCGACGAGCGCGGCGGTATCGTAATCGATCGTGTCGGAAACAGAGGCCATGGTGCCGAGCTTTATGAGCTGGCGGACCACCTCCGCGCCGGTCTTCTTCATGCGAGAGGCCAGCTCGCCAACGTTGATGGTGTCCGGAATGGAGACCTTCGTGGGAGCCTTTTTGGCGATCTCAAGCTGCAGCTTCTGCATCTGAGCGCGCTGCTCCTGGCGCTTCTTTGCGCCCTGGGCCATCATGCTGCCCTTCTTGTCGCCGCGCTTGCCGAACTTTTCCTTGCCCTGTTTTGCGTTTGCAAGGCGGTCGGGAACAAATTTGTCAAGCCGTTCGTCGTACTTCGCGGCGTTGAGCGTGGCTCCGCTGGTGTCGATAATGCGCTTTTGCGGAACTCTCGACCTGGGCTGCTGATTCTGCTGCGGCTGCTGACCCTGGGCGGCGGGCTGCTGAGCCTGAGCGGGCTGCTGCGCGGGGCGCTGGGGCTGACCGCCCTGCTGTGCCGGACGCTGGCCGCCCTGCTGCTGCGCGTGGCGCGGGGCCTGAGCTCCCTGAGCGGCGGGCTTCGCCTGCTGCGGCGGCTGCTGCTGCGCGGGAGCCTTCGCCTGCTCCGTCTTCGCGGGCTCGGGCTTTTTTGCCTCGGGCTTCTTCGCGTCGGCATAGACCTCCGTGATATCCTTTATCTGATTATTCAGCGTAAGGTAATCGAAAATGATGTTCAGTTCGCTGTCCGTAAGCACCTGCATGTGATTTTTTGGTGTTTCGGCGTACTTTGTAAGGATCTCCGTAACGACCTTTGACGAGGTTTTGAAATCCTTCGCCACCTCATGCACTCTGTATTTTATCATGAGCATACCTCCCCGATAATGCTTGGGCATTGCCCTTGGTTTTTACTTTTCCGCTTCCCGCTGAAGGCTTTTACGGCGCTCCCTGCGGGGCTTGAGCCGTTCAGTAAGCTCTTTGAGCGCGGGGGCGTATGCGGGATCGTCCGCCGCGAGCTTTTCAAGAAATGATTTTGAAAAATTTTTGTCCGTTATGGCCATAACGGCGGCAACGCGCCGGCCGAGCAGCTCTCCGAGGCTGTCCTTATCATAGGGCAGACGCAGATACATTACGTTGCAGAGCTCCGCGATATGCTCCGCCTTGCCGCACGTATTTTCGGCGGCGTCCGCAGCCGTCATAAGAAGCCGCGCCGAGCCCGAGCGCGCCGCGCCAAGGGCCCCGTCCTCGCCCACGGTAAGCGCGCCCGCGCGCTTGCACATGCCGAGAAAATTAAGCGTTTTGTCCACCGTCCGCCTCCTTTGCCATTGCCAGTTCCATCGAGTCGTATATTTCCGCCGGGATCTCCGTCTCCAGCGCTCTTGCTATCGCGCCGGACTTGCGGGCCTTCTTCAGACACTGGGCGTTCGGGCAGAGGTATGCACCCCGTCCCGGAGCCTTGCCGCGAAAATCCAGCGAAACGCCGCCCTCCGGCGAGCGGACGACGCGGATGAGCTCGCGCTTGGGCTTCATCTCGCGGCAGCCCATACACTGCCGCATCGGTATTTTTTTCTGCACGGCCATGCCGCGATACCTCCTTGAGCTGATGATTTTCTGTTGCCCCGGCGGGGTGACGGCAGCGTAATGCCCTGCCCCTGCGTGGGGGATTCCACGGCCTGCGGCCTCTGAATGACGGAAACCTTTGGGTCTGCGCGTCCACGACACCGTACTGCCCTGCCCCTGCGTCACTGCCGGGCGCTTATTCCTCCGTCTCGTCCGCCGTGTCCTGCTCTTCGGCGGGCTCTTCGCCGCTTCCGTCCAGGTCGAGCGCGGCCATGTCTATCTTGATGGAGCCGTTCTCCATCATCTGGGAGGCGGGCTTTATGTCTATCTTGCAGTTGGTGAGCTTTGCGGCGAGGCGGGCGTTCTTGCCCTCCTTGCCGATGGCGAGGGAGAGCTGGTTATCGGGCACGATAACGCGGCAGCTGCGGCCGTCCTCAAGCAGCGTGGCGGAATATACCTCCGCGGGAGCAAGGGCGGCGGCGACGAACTTCTCAATGTCCTCGCTGTAATTTACAATGTCTATCTTCTCGCCGTTGAGCTCGTTTACAACGCTGTCCACGCGCGAGCCCTTCGGGCCAACGCAGGCGCCGATGGCGTCCACCTCGGGATCGTTGGACCAGACGGCGATCTTCGTGCGGCTTCCGGCCTCGCGGGCGATGCTCTTTATCTCGACGGTGCCGTCGAAAATTTCGGGGACCTCAAGCTCGAACAGGCGCTTGACGAGACCCGGGTGCGTGCGGGAAACGATGATCTGCGGGCCTCTCGTGCTGCGGCGGACCTCGACGACGTAGACCTTCATGCGGTCGCCCTCGTTCATGACCTCGCCCCTGACGCGCTCTCCGGCGAGCATAACGGCCTCGGTAAGGTCGCCGTTGCTTGCGATCTTCATGTAAACGTTGCCGTTTTTGGGGTCGATCCTGTGGACAACGCCGGTGAGCACCTCGTGCTCACGGGAGGTGAACTGCTCGTAGATCATGCCGCGCTCCGCCTCGCGTATGCCCTGGATTATTACCTGCTTTGCCGCCTGCGCCGCGATGCGGCCAAACTTCTTCGTTTCCACGTCAAAGCGGATAACGTCGCCAAGCTCGGCGCGGGGGCGGATGGCGCGCGCCGCCTCGAGAGATATCTGAAGCTCGTTTTCCGGCTCGGCCACGACGGTTTTTTCAATGTAGATGCCTATGTTCTTCTTCTGCTCGTCCACCTCAACTACGATGCCGTCGGCCACGGCGGGGTTATCCTTGCGCACGGCGGCCAGCAGCGCCTGGTTGATCCTGTCAAGCATATAGTCCTTGGGGATGCCCTTCTCCTTCTCTATCTCGTCGAGGGCAAGAAAAAATTCGCTGTTCATGTCCCAGTCTCCTTAAAACTCAAAACGTAATGCGAAGCCGCACCTGCGCGACCTCGGACTTTGCAAACACGGCGCTTTTGCCGTTTTCCTCTATCTCCACGTCACCGTCGGAGTACCCCATGAGCACGCCGACGTGCTCCTTGCGGCCGTCCTTCGGGCTGTAAAGCTTCACGGCGACGGTGCTGCCGATGAAGCGCTCAAAATCGCCCGGGCGCTTAAGCTCGCGCTCCGCCCCGGCGGAGGAAACCTCAAAGGTGTAGGATTCCTGAATGGGGTCGGCCTCGTCGAGCATGGGGTCCAGCTCGCGGCTGACGGCCTCGCACTGGTCGATGTCCACGCCGTCGTCGCTGTCGATATAAACGCGCAGGAAGCGCTCGCCCGCCTCTTTTACGAACTCCACGTCCCAGACGGTGCAGCCGTGCCGCTGCGCAACAGGCTCCGCCATCTGCCATACAAGCTCTGTTATTTTGCTCATTTGCAGTCTCCTTATAATTAACGGGGAGCAATCAAAAGGAGTGGGCCATATGACCCACTCCGAAAGCTTACCTCTAATACTACGCTATGACTATAACACATTCTGCCGCGCATTGCAAGTCTTTTTTCATATTTTCCCACCGATCTGGTGACCATGGGGCGAGGGCGGTGGTAACGTGGACGCGGAATGGTCCCCGCTTCCTCCGTCATCCTCGCGCAGCGGGGATCCCCCGAGGAGGGGCAGAAAGGTACGTTGTCGTTACTCCAGCAGAACCATCGGTGGGATTCCCGCGCGGAGCGCGAGAATGACAGCAGAGTTTGAGAATGCGTGTCGTTACCATGGCAGAACCAACAGGGGGATTCTTCGGTCGCTGACGCTCCCTCTGAATGACGTGCGAAGGGGTATGTGCGGCGCAGGGGCAACGCACCCCAGCAGTGGACGCGAAGACCCACCACTTCCGTCATTCAGAGGGCGAAGCCCGTGGAATCCCCCAAGGAGGGGCATGGCAGTCCGTGTCGTTACCCTTCAGCAACGTACCGGGGGATTCTTCGCCTGCTTGCGCAGGCTCTGAATGACAGCAATATTTAAGCTTTGTTCCCCCATGAATGACAGCAGAATATAAGCTCACACCCCTCACTCTCCGGCCTTAAGCGCGGCCTCCGCGCTTTGCAGCGCCGCCCTGTGTATGCGGTATATCTGCCGCTCGCAGACGGGGTCGGAGGTGTCCTCAAAAAACTGAACGATCTCGCGCCAGCTCATGCCGCTCAGGTAGCGCAGGCGCAGAACGCAGCGCTCGCGCGGGTCGTGCAGCCCGGCAATGAGCCGCTCCGCGCAGAGCTCCTCGGCAAGCGCGGCCTCAAGCAGCTCGCCGCACTTCCTGGCCTGAGCGCGGACGAGCTCCGGCAGTGCCGCGCCGAGGGGTGACACAAGGCCGGAAAAAACATCGTCGCTCAGCGCGGCCGCCTGCCGCCTGAGCTCGTCGAGCCGCGCCTTTTCGCTTTCCGCCTCAAGTCGGCGCTCGCGCAGCGCCGCAAAAAGCGCCTCAGCCCTCGTCGCCAACAGCCGTCACCCCGCCTTCCCTCATTTTATGCCGGTTCCGCGCGTTCCATGCGATCCGGCAGGAGCTTCGACAGAAACGGTTTCGCGCTCCCGTGGGAACGAACGCCCTGCCGCAGAATGCGCAGCTGCGCTCACCGTTTCGCAGCTTCTGCGCCGGTCTCCTGCCCTTCAGCTCCGCCGCGTGCGCAAAAACGTAGCGCCCGTAGCTCAGTCCTTCCTCAGCCGCCATGCGGCAGATATCTTCTATTTCCATCTTTCTCCATCCTTTCGCAGCATTTCGCGTGATACAGCTCCGCTCCGAGCAGCGCGGGAGCCTGTCCCCGGTATATCTCGCCCAGACAGTATGGACATACCGCCAGCGGCGGCTCGTCCTGCCCGTCACGGAACCAAAGGGAGGAATAATCCAGCCTGAATCCCATATTCTTCCCTCCTGAAGTAATTTTCGACTCGATTATATACGCTGCAACGTAACAATTCAAGAAGATTTTTACGTTGTAACGTAATTTTCGGTTGACATTTTTCCGCTGTGCGGTATAATATAGGTGGAGGATTTACGCGCGAACGAAGCGGTTTTCCTGTATATAAAGAGTCCGCGGCGGCGGATAGACGGAGTGGGGAAAGTGTTTTGGGAGAAGCTTAATGAACTTATGAACGATCGCGGGCTGAGCGTGTCGGGGCTGTCAAAGGCCGCCGACATCAGCTATACGACGATAGACGGCTGGCAGAAGAGCGGCGGAGACAATATAAAGCTGAGCAGTCTTGTCAGGCTGGCCGATTTTTTTAATGTATCGCTGGACTGGTTCGCGGACCGCGGCAGCGCTTCGCTGGAGGATCAGCTGCTGCTCGGACATGTACGCAAGCTGGACGGGCACGGGCGGCGCATGGTGGAGCTTACGGTCAGTGAGGAGCTGGAGCGCATGCGCGAGGAGCGGCAGCGCGCCGAGGCCGCCGAGCCGCAGCGCTTCATTCCGCATTACAGCACCATGGCGGCGGCGGGCTTCGCCAACCCGATCGAGAACGAGGATTATACCTACATCCCCGTCACGGCGGACGTTCCGCCGCAGGCGCAGTTTGCCGTAACGATCTCGGGCGACAGCATGGAGCCGTATATCCACGACGGGCAGGTGGTTTACTGCGTAAAGGATGCGCAGGGCGTGCATCCGGGCGAGATCGGCATTTTCTGCGTGGACGGCGCGTATTACTGCAAGCAGTATGTCACCTCGGGGCAGGATGCCTACCTTGTTTCGCTCAATCGCGCCCGCGAGGACGCCGACGTGGCCGTTTACGGCAGCGGCAACCGCAGCCTGACCTGCGCCGGGCGCGTTATTATGGACAGAAAGATCCCCATAGCCGACGGCTTCTGACGTTCGGCTATGGGGATCGATGCTTTATTATTTGGCGGGGGATTCATAATTCGGAATTATTGCTGTCTGAAGGGAGCGCAGGTAGAGTATTTCCGTCATTCGGAGGGGCAAAGCTTAAATATTGCTGTCATTCTCACGCTCTGCTACCCTCGCCTCGGACGCGAACCCAGCGAAGCGGATCGCGGCCGAAAAGGAGGAGCAAGGAAGTGAGCGAGGCTTTCGACGCAAGGAGGAAGCGGAGTCGAGCGGACTTTGCGACGACGCAATCCCCCGGTTGGTTCCACTGGGATAACGACATCGTACTGCCCAGCCCCTGACCAGGGGATTCCACGGGGTACTGACGTACCCCTCTGAATGACGGAAGTGGTGGGTCTCCGCGTCCACGGACAGTGAACTCTCTGCCCCTCCGTATGGGATCCCCGCTTCGCGAGGATGACAGAGGAAACCATGGCACTCCCGCGTCCACTGGGCGTACTGCTCCGCCCTCCATATGGGATTCCACGGCCTGCGGCCTCTGAATGACGGAAATGGTGGGTCTCCCGCATCCACGGGTCACGCACTGCGCACCCTCTGCAAACGGTCCGCCGCGCCTTTGAATTACTTGCTCCTTACGGCGAAAATGTTCACGACGTCCTTATTCGTGTCGATATCGGCCGCCGTTATCTCGTGCGTGAGTTCCTCGTCGTCATAGAGCGTGTAGCTCGCGCTCATGGAGGTGAAGTATACCGCCGTACCGTGGGCGATGGGGTACCAGTGTACCTCCATGTCCTCCTCGAGCGGGTTCAGAATGAGGTTCACCTCGCAGTAATCCGTGCCCTCGGCGATCTCGGCGAAGGGCTGAGAGGCGAAGGTGTAGTCCCCGTCAAAGCTGAAGGTGATCTTGTTCACGGCTATGACCGAGCCGTCAAGAGCGTATGAGCTCGTCTCCATATAGATAAGCTCGCCGCTTTCGGGCTCGATGTAATAGTATGTTTCCTCGTACATGTCGGCAGTGTTGCCGTATTCGCTGCGGACGCGAACGATCACCGCGCCGTCCTGCGATGAGCTTTCCTCCACGGTCTCGCTTATGGCTTCAACGGCCGGGGTGGTGGCCCACATGAGATCAACGGCCTCGTCATAGCTTCCGGCATCGTAGAGCGTTACGAATTTTTCGCCGTCGGTCGAGGTGGAATAAAGCGCGCCCGCGTAAACGTTGTCGGCGTAGCCCTGCATGCAGTAGCTCGAGCCGCTCGGATCGGCGTACTCGACGAGCATGTTATAAAATCCGTCTTTTTTGTAAAATACGCCGGTGGCCGTGCTGATGGGCTCTTCGGCGTCGCCCTGATAGACCTCCTGGGTATAAGAGATGGAATCGTGATTTTTCAGCAGCGCCTCCATGCTGTTTGCCGTGCGAATTTCCTCGAGGGTATAGCTGTGCTCCTCGGGAGTGCCGGTTTCGCCCGCGTCCGGAGTGGCCGTTACGGAGACGTCAGGCTCGGTGGAATTGCCGGGGGTGGGATCGTTTGCGGCGGAATTTCCGCAGCCGCTGAGCAGCGCGGCGCCGCAAAGCGCGGCCAGCGCGATTCTGAGTTCTTTTTTCATTTGTTTTCTCCTTTTTGCCGCATTGGCGGCGGATCGTACCGCGCTATGAGCGTGCGCGTTATATGTATGACGAATATACGGTGCGTTTTGTTCCATGCCCGGCATTCAATGCATGATGAATAATGCGGAATTATTTGCTGTTTGGAGAATGTGCAGGTTGTTATCTGCTGTCATTCAGAGGGAGCGGAGCGACCGAAGAATCCCCTGGATGGTTCCGCCGGAGTAGCGACCTTGTCAGCCTCCCTTGTGTAAAGGGAGGTGGATTTGCGGCGCAAGCGCCGCAAAGACGGAGGGATTGACCCTGTCGTGAAGTTGACAGACAGTAGTAATGACGCTGTACGATGACGCAACTGCTCTGCATCAACCCCTCAGAGCGCTTCGCGCCCAGCTCCCCTTACGCAGGGGAGCCCAACGCGTGATGTACTCTTCAGCCCCTGCTTAGGGGATTCCACGGCCTTCGGCCTCTGAATGACGGAAGCTTTGGGCCTCCGCGTCCACTGTTACCGCCGTACCCTGCTACGCACCTCACCTTTTGCACGTCATTCAGAGGGAGCGGAGCGACCGAAGAATCCCCCTGTTGGTTTGTACAGGGTAAACGACAACGTACTGCCGTGCCCCTCCATAGGGGATTCCACGGGCTTCGCCCTCTGAATGACGGAGACTTTTGAGCCTCCACGTCCGCTAACGTACCGCTCCGACCTCTTCCGCGGCAGCGACCTTATTTTCCTACGCAGAAGCGCTCAAAGATGCGGTTCGTGATATCCTCGCGGACGGTGCGGCCCGTGATCTCGCCGATGGCGGACATGGCCTCCTCGACGTCCGTGAGTACGGCGTCCGGCGTGTACCCGGCGGCTATTGCGGCGCGGGCGCGGAGAATGGCGTCGTCGGCGCGGCGCAGAGCGTCGGCCTGCCGCTCGTTCGTTATCATCTCACCGACAGGTGCGGGCGCGCCGTCGCGGAACAGCTCCTCAACGGCGGCACCGAGTGCCTCAAGCCCCGTGCCGTCCTTTGCGCTGATCCGGCAGACGGAGCCGAATTTTTCCTCAAGCGCCGCAGCGTCGGCGGCGTTCTGCGCGCCGAGATCAGCCTTGTTCACAACGGCAACGCGGCGCGGCGCGGCCATTGCGGCGGCTATGACCTCCCCGTCCTCGTCCGAAAGGGGGCGCGAGCCGTCAAAAACCGCGAAAACCAGCTCCGAAGCCTCGGCGGCCGCGCGGGCGCGCTCCACGCCGAGCCTTTCCACCTCGTCGCCGGTGCTGCGCAGACCGGCCGTGTCCGCCATGCGGAGCATAACGCCGCCGAGCAGCAGCTTCTCCTCGATAGTATCGCGCGTCGTGCCCGGAATGTCCGTAACGATGGCGCGGTCATAGCCGAGCAGCGCGTTGAGCAGCGAGGATTTTCCCGCGTTCGGGCGGCCGATTATCGCGCAGCGCACGCCCTCGCGGACTATGCGCCCGCGTTCAAACGTCCGCAGCAGGCGCTCCAGCTCTGCGGAGCAGTCCGAAAGCGTCGCCTCCTGCGCGCGCAGCTCAAAAGGCTCTATCTCCTCGTCCGGATAGTCGATCACGGCGTGAAAATGGCTCATTATGTCCGTCAGGCGCGAATAAACGGCCTCCATGCGCTGCGACATCGCGCCGCCAAGCTGCGCCGCCGCGTTTTTCATCATCTCCTCGGTCTCCGCGTCGATGAGGTCTATGACCGCCTCCGACTGCGCGAGGTCGAGCTTGCCGTTCAGGAACGCGCGCTTTGTAAATTCGCCGCGAAGCGCCTGGCGCGCCCCCGCAGCGAAAAGACTGCGCAGTCCCGCAGCAAGCACGGTCGGCGAGCCGTGGCACTGGAGCTCAACGGTGTTTTCGCCGGTGTAGCTGTGCGGCGCGCGGCAGAAAAACGCCACGCACTGGTCTATCACCTCGCCGCCCGCGCCGTGCAGCGCGCCGTTTATCATCATTCGCGGCCTGCAATCGCCCAGCGCGCGGCCATTATCCGGCCTGAACACGCGGCCTGCTATCTCCACGGCGTCGTCGCCGCTCATTCTGAGGATACCTATTGCGCTGCGCCCCATCAGAGTGGAGACAGCCGCTATCGTATCGGACATGTGATTACCTCTTTTGCTGTATGTTTTGTGTGGCGGGGTGGTGCGTGGTACTGTTACCATGGTGGAACCATATATGGGATTCTTCGGTCGCCTGCGGCTCCCTCTGAATGACGTGCGAGATCTGAGGTGCGCAGCGGGGTGCGGCGGTGACAGTGGACGCGGAAGCCAAAAGTCTCCGTCATTCAGAGGCCGAAGGCCGTGGAATCCCATATGGAGGGGTACAGTCCCAACTCTCGCTCCCCCATCCTTACCCCTCGGATTCGGCGGGAAGCATGGGAATGAGACTGAACTGAACGAGAAACTCCGAGCGGGGGGCGGCGTGGTGAAAATTGTCCGCCACGCGCTCAAGGACCTTCTGCCCGTTCTCGTAATTCGTCGATTGCAGGAGAACGATGTACTGCGTGGGGCTCAGGCGCGAGTACGCGTCGCCTATGCGCAGCGACGCGCGAATGACCTCGCCAAGGCGGCTCATGGCCGTGTTTCGCGCGTGCTCGCCGGGGGTGCGCTGTTTCGCCGGGACGAGGGTGAGCATCGCCAGCTGTATCAGCTGCCCCGTGCGGCTGCATTCGCGAGCCTTGAAATGGTATATCTGCCGAAAAAGCTCATAGCCGCAATAATACGCGCCGTCCGCCTCGTTCTCGGCAAGCTCGTCGCGGATGGAGCCGATATTCGTCTCCGGCGCCTGCGAGTTTTTGGAAATGGCGCGGTAGGCCGCCGAAAGCTTCTCCGTGCTTGCAACGCCGAGCTCGGCGAGCATCATGCGCGATATGCGCTCATAATGCTCCAGCGCGGCGGCGCTCAGGCCGCTGGCGTCAAGCGCGCGGACGAGAGCCGCGTTCAGCTCGTCGCTATACGGCTCCAGCTCCAGCGCGGAGCGGCAGAGGGCTATTACCTCCTGCCAGCGCTCGCCGGCGCAAAGCAGCTCCGCCGCCATGGTGCAGACGGCTATATATTTCGAATGGAAGTATGCGTCAAGCGCCATCGCCCAGTGCATATGCAGCATTTTGGGGATAAAATGCCCGCGATATACGGCGGCTGCCTCAAGCAGCAGGCGTATGCGCTCGTCGCCCCCTGCTGCCAGCGCGCGGTCATGCAGCTCTTCAAAAACGGCGGTATCGGTCTCAAAGGGGATATCCCGATTCCAGCCGTAGGCCTCGCCGAAGCTTACTATGAGGCTCGTTCCGTCAACGTCCTTCAAACGGCTCAGCTCATTGCGCGCGCGGTAAACAACGAGCCGCAGCGACGCCACCGGATCGTCCGCGCCGCCGTCCGGCCAAAGCATTTCGATCAGCTCTGAATTTGAGACCTCCTCCTTATCAGAAAAGATGAGATACTCAATAAGCGGCCAGGGCTTCTTTGCCCTGCCCTGGCCATCGGAAACAACGCTTTCCCCTGAAGGCCCCTCCGCGGTTATGGAAAAGCCGCCGAAGGAATTTATTTTTAATTTAACATCAGAAGACATGTAAGCCTCCTCACTTTCATATCGCGTATTGCCGGTAATGAAACTTGAGTGAAACGCTGCGCGATTATATTGGAGGTATCAAATCAAAGAAAACCAGCTGAGCGGACAGCCGCGCCGCCTCGAGCCTCCCGCGCTCAGATAAGGAGCGCCGGTGCAAGACGGGGGCAGTCTCAGTCAGGTGTTTGAACTTTGGTTGTGGTGAAAGTTGACATGAAGCCGTAAAATATCTCAAAAAAGAGTAAGAGCGCCAGCCTTCACGCTTTTTTGGAGTTCACGACAGTCACCTGTGAAATGCTCCGCCCAAATGCTGGGCAGAGTCAGACCCGGCAGGCTCGGCAAAGTCTGTCGTATTTGGAAAATTCACATTCGGCGCAGCGTCGGAAAGCCCTGGACAAGCTTTCCGGCGCTGTTGCTGTTTTGCGGGCGGTGCGGCGGTAATGTGGACGCGGGAGCCCTAACTCTCCGTCATTCAGAGGCCACGCAGTGGCCGTGGAATCCCCCGGTCAGGGCGGAGCAGCCCAACCCGTGGATATGCGGGAGGGTCGTCCTCTCCTCCGTCATCCTCGCGAAGATTCCCCCGTCTCGGACGCGAACCCAGCGAAGCGGATCGCGGCCGAAAAGAAGGAGCAAGGGAGCGGGCGAAGCTTTCGCCGCAAGGTGGAAGCGGAGTCGAGCGGACTTTGTGACGACGCAATCCCCCATTGAGGGGCGGAGCAGTACGTTGT
>CAKTED010000006.1 GCA_934546725.1 uncultured Oscillospiraceae bacterium
AACGACAACGTACTGCTCTGCGCCTCCGCAGGGGATTCCACGGGGTGCTGGCGCACCCCTCTGAATGACGGAGACTTTGGGTCTCCGCGTCCACGGTGTTGTACTGCCTTGCCCCTCCGTGGGGGATCCCCGCTGCGCGAGGATGATGGTAGAGGGCATGCCCTTCTCGCGTCCACGGTGTCGTCGCACCCTGCGCTGCACTCACCCTCTTGCACGTCATTCAGAGGGAGCGTTAGCGACCGAAGAATCCCCTGGTACGTTCCGCCGGTGTAACGACAACGTATCGCCCCATTCCCGTAACGCTTATCATGGTTTGCAGAGCAAACCATGAAGTGGGACGTCCCACTTCGCAAAAAACGGCACAACAAAAAAGCGGCAGCCTTCGCTGTCGCTTTTATGGAGCTATGACCCGAGCCTTACCCGCAGAAGCGTGCCCGCTTTGCAGAGTATGCGCCCTTGTAGGTCTTCTGACTTGCGTGTCCCGGCGAAAAACGCCTGCGCGCGATACCCGCGCCTTCCCGGCTGAGCCATTACAGCCGCCAGTGACCTGCTTTCGCAGAAGGATACCGCGCTCCACGCTCACAGCTGCGGAATTGAACCTTATCGTTCAAACCAAGTCCAGGTTTTTCACCTGATTCCCTTGTTCAGCCGAACAAGTCATGCGTGTCCTCTCCGCCGCAGCGGGAGGGTCGCGCATTTGCCACAAAAGCCGGAGTAATATGAAATTGTCTAAAAAGCCAAAATTTACTGCGTAATCATTGCTATTTTTAGTATAACACGCTATTCCTCAAAGTTCAAGTCTTTTTTGCTTTCTTTATTTTCCCCGCAGTCCGTGGGCGCTGCGGATCGCGCCGAGGGCGGCGAAGATGAGGAAGAGAATGAGGTTTGCCGACACGACGCTTGCTCCCGCGGGAGTTCCGAGCGCATAAGATGCCACTATTCCCGCTATGAAGCAGACGGTGGAAACGACAGCCGAGCAGATAATGACGCTTTTAAAGCGCTTGCACACGCGCATGGAGGTAAGCGAGGGGAAGATCACGAGGCTGGATATGAGCAGCGCACCCATCATGCGCATGCCAATGACTATCGTTATCGCCGTGAGCAGCGCTATCAGCATATTGTATATTCCGGCTCTCGTGCCCGTTGCGCGGGCAAAGGTCTCGTCGAACGTGACGGCGAAGATGCGGTTATAGAACACCGCGAACAGCAGCAGCACGATCACGGAGATTATAACGCTCAGAACAACGTCCCCCCGGCTCATGGCCAGAATGCTGCCGAACATGTAATTATATATATCCGTATTCATGCCCGAGGAGAGCGAGACTATCATAACGCCGATGGCCAGCGCGCTGGCGGAGATGAGCGCTATGGCGGAGTCGCCCTTGAGCTTGCCGCTTTCGCTTATGCGCAGCAGCAGGAACGCCGCCGCTATTACGACGGGTATGGCAACCGCCAGCGGGGCGGCGTTCATCGCGGCGGCGGCCGCCAGCGCGCCGAAGCCGACGTGGGACAGGCCGTCTCCGATCATGGAATATCTTTTCAGTACAAGGCTCACTCCGAGCAGCGCCGCGCAGAGCGATATGAGAACGCCCGCAATGAGCGCGCGCGTCAGGAAGGAATAGGAGAGCATTGTTTCAATGATGGCAGCCATTTCCGTCGCCTCCGAGAAGTTTTTTGCCCGCCTCGCTTTGGGCATATTCCGCCGCCGGGCCGAAATAGAGCGGCTCGCAGTGCAGCTGGAGTATTTTATCCGCGTTATCAATGGCCGCGTGCAGATCGTGCGAGACCATTATGACCGTAACGCCCTCCTCGCGGTTCAGGCGGCGGATCACATCATAAAGCTCCGCCGTGGCGATGGGATCAAGTCCCGTTACGGGCTCGTCGAGCAGCAGCAGCTTTTTCGCCGCGCAAAGGGCGCGCGCCAGCAGCACGCGCTGCTGCTGGCCGCCGGAAAGCTCACGGTAGCAGGCGTTCCTGATCCCTGCTATGCCGAGCTTTTCCATATTTTTTTCCGCGCGAAGCTTATCCCGCCTGCCGTAAAACGGCACGAGTCCCTTTGAATTCAGGCATCCGGAGAGCGCTACCTCGCGCACGCTTGCGGGAAAATCCTTCTGCGCGGGCGTCTGCTGCGGCAGGTAGCCTGTCTGCCGGGGCTCTATGCCGTTAAAAATTATTTTTCCGCTCTTCGGCTGCTTCAGGCCAAGCAGCGCCTTAATGAGCGTGGACTTTCCCGAGCCGTTTTCTCCGACGATGCAGAGATATTCGCCCGCCTCAAGGCTGAAGCTCAGGTCGGAAACGGCCAGCTTGTTTTCATACGCAAGGCAGAGCTTTTCGCAGCTTATTATCGGCATATCAGTTCAGCGCCTCCCTGAGCAGCTCAACATTCCGCCCCATCAGGCTCAGATACGTTTCGCCGTTTTTAAAATCGTCGCGGCTGACGGTGTGGCAGGAGTAAAATGTCTCCACCCTCGCGCCGCTTTCCTCCGCTATAAGCTCCGCAGTCTGCCCGCTTGAAAGCTCTATCTTGAACACGATCGGTATCCCCTCCCCGCGCACCTTGTCTATGAGAAACGCCACCGTCTCGGCGCTTGGCTCGGTATTGGACGCGCAGCCGGGGAAGGCCGCGTAATAATCCAGGCCATACTCGCGCACGAAGTACAGCAGCGGGAAGCGGTCGCCAAAGACAAGCGTTTTGCGCGCGGAGGAATCTGCAACGGCGCGGAGCTCCGCGTCGAGCGCACTGAGCTTTTCGGTATATGCGGCGGCGTTGGCGCGGTATGACTCCGCGTTTTCCGCGTCCGCCGCGCAGAGCGCATCCGCTATCGCCGCGACGATTTTCATGGCGTTCACGGGGCTTGTCCAGACGTGCTCATCATACTCCGTCTCGCTCTCATGCTCGTGCTCGCCGTGCTCCTTTTCGGTCTGCATGCCCTCGCCATGCTCCTCCTCGAGCACGTCGCAGCAGTCCATGAGCTTAACGAGCTGCATTTTTTCCGTATCCACGGAGCTGAGCACATCGTCCACCCAGGCATCCGATTCGCCGCCGCCATAGATAAAGACATCCGCGCTCTGAATTGTTATCATGTCCGCCGGGGAGGGGTCGAAGGTGTGAGTCTCCTCGCCGGGGGCAAGCAGCATGGTGATATTCGCCAGCTCGCCTGCCACCTCGCGCGCAAGGTCATACTCCGGGAATATCAGCGCCACGACCCTGACGCGGCCGTCATCCTCCGCTTTTTCTCCGCCGGCGCAGGCGCAGAGCGAGAGCAGCAGCGCCAGCCCAAGGCCGAGCGCGCAAATTCGTTTTTTCATGAATCATCCTCCGTTTTTTCCCGTCTGGCGCGGCATTCGCTGCAAAAGCCGTAAAGCGTCGTCCGCCCCGGATCGCTCAAAAAGCCGTGTTCCTGCAAAATATGCTCCCGCAGGCGGTCAAATGTGCGGCATCGCAGGTGAATGAGCTTGCCGCAGTCCTCGCACTTGAGGTGAAAATGCTCGCAGCATTCTCCTCCGCCGACGTACTGATAGCAGGCCGAGCCGCCGTCGACCGCAAATTTTTTCACGCTGCCGTCCTCAACCAGGCGCTCAAGACGGCGGTACACCGTCGTAAGCCCCACTTTTTCGCCGCGTTCGGCAAGCTCCGAGGCAATCTCCGCCGCGCTGACATGGCCGCCGCCATGCTTCTTCAGGCAGGCGAGCACCGCCTCGCTCTGCCGTGTATTATATGCCATAAGCTCAGCCCCCGAAAAATGTTGCAATGATGCAGATCAGTGCCTGAATATAAAAATGAAAACCATTTTCATATTTTAGACCATTGACAGGATTTTGTCAACAGAATTTGAAAATGGTTTTCATTTTGGTTTTTTGTGTTTTGTGAGCGGAGGCATCGTACTGCTCAGATCACACTGTCACTCAGCTGGTGCGGAGCTTATTATCTGCTGTCATTCAGAGCCCACGCAATGGGCGAAGAATCCCCCAAATTCCGCTGTCATTCAGAGGGAGCCAAAGGCGACCGAAGAATCCCCCATATGGTTCCTCCAGGGAAACAACATCGTACCGCCCTGCCCCTCCGTTGGGGATTCCACGGGGTGCTGGCGCACCCCTCTGAATGACGGAGACCTTTGGCTTCCGCGTCCACGGGTGTCGTACCGCCATGCCCCTGACCGGGGGATCCCCGCTGCGCGAGGATGACGGTGGAGAGTGTGGCCCTCCCGTGGCCACGGTATCGCCATCGCGCTTCCGCGTCCACGTTTACCGCCGCAGCGTCTTACAGCGCGCCGAGCGAGCGCAGGACGACGACAGCCACAAATATCGTTATCATGGAGCAGAGGCTCGTCCAGACGACGTACTGTCCGGCAAGCTGCTCGTCGCTGCCCATTTCGCCCGCCATGATGGCGCTTGACACCGCCACGGGCGTGCAGAACAGTGCTATGAGCGCCGTAAACTCCGCCACGCCGAAGTCAAGGATGCCGAAATGCGTCAGAGCCAACGCCGCGCCGAGACCGAGCAGCGGTGCGAGCACAACTCTTGAGGTCGTTCCGAGGATGATCTCCTTTATCATCTTCCCGGCCGCGCTGAACACAAACTGCCCGCCGAGAATTATAAGCGCCAGCGGCGACGCCAGCTTTGACAGGCTCTCGATCGCCTTATAAAGGAACGTCAGATCGCCCGCGAGCGAGAAGAGCGGCTTACCGTCCGCCCCCGCGGGGATGACCTCCCGCAGCGCCAGCGCGACCAGCCCTGACACCACGCCGATTATCAGCGGATTCGTGGCTATGCGCCTTAGTATTCCCCTGATGCTCGTGTGCTCCCCGCCCTCGCCGGTGAATATCGACAGCGCCACAACGGCAAGGACATTGAACGTTGGCACAACAAAGGCCGAAAGTATCGCCGTTACGGCCACGCCCTCGCCGCCCCCAAGCGCCTCGGCCAGTGAAACGCCTATTATGGCATAGTTCGAGCGAAACGCGCACTGCAAAACAACGCCCTTGCGCCGCCTGTCCTTCACAAACAGGCAGGCCTCGAGCATTCCGATCCCGAAGAGGACGAAAATCGATATGAGCGCGAACCAGACTATCGACCAGTTTATCTCGCCCAGTCCGCTCACATTATACACATTATAAAACAGCAGCGCGGGCAGACCCACGCGGAAAACAAGCTTATTTCCCGATTTCAGGAAGCCCTCGCCTATAAAGCCGGTCTGCCTGAGAATATAGCCAAGCAGGATCAGCAATATGATCGGCAGGACCGCGTTGACCGCATAAATTAACACGCCGAGCATTTACAGCACCACTCTTTCGCCCGAAAATGATTATAAATTATAGCCGCATTATCGAAAATTGTAAAGGACAAAGTGTGAGCACGGCAGCTGCACTCACATTACGCTGTCATTCAGAGGGAGCGTCAGCGACCGAAGAATCCCCCGGTTGGTTTCACCGAGGTAACGACAACGTACTGCTCTATCCCTCAATGGGGGATTCCACGGGCTTCGCCCTCTGAATGACGGAGACTTCGAGTCTCCGCGTCCACTGAAGGGGTGCTCCGCCCTACGTGGGGGATCCCCGCTGCGCGAGGATGACGGTGGTGGGTGTGGGCTTTCCGCGTCCACGGTCTCGCGCCCACCTCCCGCTTCAACCACCGCTGCCTCACACTTCCTCACGCTTTCCCCGCCGCGTCCTGCCGTGCGAAAAAACGGAGCCGCCCCAAAAGGGGACGGCTCCGTTGCCTTTGTGTATTAAGCTTTCATGCTTCGGCAGCTTATGCCGCAAGCAGTGCCTTGCGTCTGCGCTCCGCGCTGACATAGTCGAAGATGAGCGCGACGGCGAGAAGCAGGCCCTGAGCAACAATGTTCCAATAGGACTGCACGCCGATAACGGTGAGCATATTATCGAGAACGTTGAGCAGGAGCAGGGCGATGAAGGGGCCGCCAAGGTTACCGGAACCGCCGGTGAACGCGACGCCGCCGAGGATGGCCGCGGAAATAACGGTCATATCAGGAGCGTCCGTAATGATGGAGGTGGGGCTGGCAAGCTTCATCTGGCTGGTCCACAGCAGACCGCCGATGGCAGCCATGACGCTGTTGATAACAAAGAGGATGCAGGTGGTCTTATTGATATTGATACCGGCAAGGCGGCTTGCGCCGGGGTTGCCGCCGGCCATGAACACGCTGCGTCCGAAGCGGGTCTTGGAAAGCACGAACTGGCAGATTATCATGAGCACAATGGCGAAGATGAACGTTGCCGGGAAGATGCCGAAGAGCGAGCCTTTGGCAAGATTCGTGAATCCGACGCGGTTGATCTGGATATTGTAGCCGTTGGTGATAACGCTGCAAAGTCCCTTATAAACCGAGGCCATACCGATGGTCGCTATGAAGGCGGGGAACTTCAGCTTCGTAACAAGGAAGGTGTTAACAAGGCCGAAGCAGGTCGCGATAACAAGGACGATGATAACGGCGACAGGCCACGGAAGCGGAGTATTGGCGCAGAGCCAGGCGAAGATCATGGTGCTGAGAGTAGCCTGTCCGGCGACGGACAGGTCGATGTTTCCGCCGATCAGGATGCAGGATATGCCGCACATCATGACGCACTGGATAACAAGGTTGAAGAATATCTGTCTGAGGTTGTTAACGGACATGAAGCCCTTTTTGAAGAGTGCGGAGGCAGGCTCGCCGTCCAGCACGCCGCTGCTGAGGACCATAGTCGCTATAACAAGGACCACGAGAATTATGAAGAGTCTCGCAGCCATGCTGCCCATAAGGCGCTTGAAGAAGGATTTTTTCTGCATGTCTCTCCCCCCGATCAAAGTGTGGTTTTGCGTGAACGCTGGCGAGAGATAAAGTCAAACGCAAGCGCGATAAGCAGAAGGACTCCGGAGAAGACGTTGACCCAGTTCGGGTTTACGCCGACGGTATTCATGCCTATCTGGAACGTATTGAGGATGAGCAGACCCACAAAGGCGCCGCCCATTCCGCCCGCGCCGCCGCCGAAGGAGATTCCGCCGAGGACCGCCGCGGTAACGCCGGTAAACTGGTTGGAGCCAAGCGCGAGCAGCGCGCCCTGCTGCAGTCTTGCCGAGTTGAAGATGCCGGAAACGCCGCCGAGAACTGCGCTGTTGATGAAAAGGATGAACATGATGGCCGTTGCGTTTATACCCGCAAGGTTTGCCGCGACGGGGTTGCCGCCAAGGATCATGACCTTTGCACCGAAGCGCGTCTTGGAAATAATGATGCCGTATATCACGAAGAACACCAGCATGATTATAACGCTGACGGGGATCTCTCCGAGCTTTCCGCTGCCGAGGAACTTGATCACGGGATTATTGTAGGTGATGTTCGTGGCAAGGCCGTTATCCGTTCCCAGCGAGCTGAAGATGTACATAAGTCCCTTTGCCACAGACGCCATTGCAAGCGTTGCAATGAAGGAGGGGAAGCGGAACTTCGTTATCATGAGCGCGTTGAGAGCGCCGAACGCGGCGCAGATAACAAGGCCGAAGATGATAGCCACAAACCAGGGCATATTCCAGTTCGCCAGGGCAGAGGCCATGGCCATGCCGCCGAAGGCACCGATGGCAGCCTGAGAAAGGTCGAGGTGACCGGCGATGAGCAGGCAGCCCGCGCCCATCGTGAGGAACGACGAAACGACAAGCGACTGCAGGATGTTTCTGACGGTGCTCAGCTGGATGAAGTTCGTTCCCTTGATCTTCGCCCACACCGTAAAGATGATGACCATTGCGATATAGAGAAGAAGCAGCGGGAATATCTTGTGACCCATGAACTTCTTCATGACATCGCCGAAGGATTTCTTTTCAGTTTCTTTTTTCATGTCCAAAACGCCTCCTTACTCCAGCATTGCCAGCGCAAGGACATTTTCTTCCGTTGCGTCCTGGCGCTTAACGCTGCCGGTGATATGACCGTTATGCATGACGATGATATTATCGGAAACGTTTATGACCTCGGTAAGCTCGCTGGAAATAAAGATAACGGCAATTCCCTGCTTTGCCAGGTCGCATACCTTCTGATAAATTTCTGCCTTGGTGCCGACGTCTATGCCCTTGGTGGGCTCATCAAGAATGAGCACCTTGGTGGTCATCTTCTCGCTCGTCCAGCGGCCGAGGATGACCTTCTGCTGGTTACCGCCGGAAAGCTCGCCCGTGAGCTTCTCGATGGTGGGAGTTTTGACGGAATACTTCTCAACGGCAACCTCCGCCAGCTTGTTCACGGCCTTGCGGTCCACAAAATACTTGCCCTGGCAGAGATAGTTCAGGACCGGCATCGCCACATTGTCCTTGATGGAGCGGTGCATGACGAGGCCCTGCTCCTTTCTGTCCTCGGGACAGAGTGCTACGCCCGCGTCGATAGCCTCGCGGGGAGACTTGAAGTGAACGGACTTGCCGTCAAGAATGATCTCGCCACCGGTGACGGGGTCAGCGCCGAACAGCGCGCGCGCGACCTCGGTGCGGCCCGCGCCGACGAGGCCCGCAAGACCGATTATCTCGCCCTTGCGCACCTTGAAGCTGACGTCGTGGATATAGGGGGTATTGACGTTCTTGAGCTCGAGCACAACGTCGCCATAGGTATCGTTGCGCTTGAGGTTGGCGTATGTATCGCCGATATCGCGGCCGACCATTGCCTTGATAAGCTCGGCCTCGTTTGTATTCTTTGTTTCAAGCGTTTTGACATACTGGCCGTCCTTGAGAACGACTATCTCGTCGGACAGCTCAAATATCTCGGACATTCTGTGTGTAACGTATATGATCACCTTTCCTTCAGCCTTCTGCTTTCTGATAAGCTCGAAAAGGATCTTTATCTCTGTTTCGGTAAGGGGTGCGGTCGGCTCATCGTAAGCGATTATATCAGAATCGCGGCGATATGCCTTCATGATCTCGATCATCTGCTGATAGGCCACGTTCAGCTTTCCAACCTGCTCCGTGGGGTCTATCGGCAGACCGAAGGTGTCTATTATTGCCTTCGCGTCACTGTAAAGCTTGCGCTTGTCAAACAGGCCAAGCTTTGTTTTCGGAAGCTCTCCGAGGAATATGTTCTCCATAACGGACATGCTCGGGATAAGCTGACGCTCCTGATAAATGATGCTCACGCCAGCCTTGATGGCCTCCTGGGGATTCATGAACTTTATCTTCTGCCCGTTGAGGATAATTTCGCCCTCATCCGGCTGCAGGTCGCCGTTCATGATCTTGAGCAGAGTGCTCTTGCCTGCGCCATTCTCGCCCAGCAGAGCGAGAACCTTTCCGCCCTCAGCCTTAAAGCTGACATCATTCAGCGCGCGCACGCCGGGGAACGATTTGCCAATCCCCTTTAATTCCAACGACTTTTCCATCTTCAGCTCTTCACCTACCTAAATATACCTGAAAAAATTGTATGTTCTGTTTCATCGATTAAAAATGGACGGCGGACCCGCCGTCCATTTTTAATCTGTTTATGTTTTTCTGCTTATGCGTGAGCGAACCCGTCAGTTCTGCTTTGCGTAGTTTGCGGGGATCTCGTCGACATAGGGGCTGTAATCGTCGATGGAGATGCCCTCCTGGCTGTAATTGTAGGAGTTTGCACCCGCGTACATATCGGCCCACTCGAGGTAGTGCTGATATGTATCAGGCTCGAGCCATACGGTGGGAAGTCTGAGCTGGGGATAGGTGTGGCCATCGGCGCCGCAGTCATTGTAGTTGATCCAGCTGGGCCAGATGGTGTCGGGAGTTGCCCAGCCGTTGAGGAAGGCATAAACCGCGCCGAGGATGGGCTCGGAGTAGAGGTTGTTGTCGGTAAAGAGGGCGAAGCGGTAAGCATCCTGCTGACCCGCATCCCACTGCTTCTGAAGAGCGGCGCCGCCGAAGTCGACAACGCAGCTGTTATCGGTCAGACCCTGCTGGTCGATAACGGTAGCGGCAGCCTGTGCCCAGTCGTCGATGATAGCGGCAACGAGCCAGTACTTGTACTCGCCGTGGGTGGAGATAACGGGGCTGACGGCGTCCATACCGCCCTGGAGGTTGATACCGGTGGATACGCAGTCAACAACGTAGAAGTTGTCGAGGTTACCTACGAGAGCCTCATAGGTGTTCTGAACGCCCATGGTACGCTCGTGAAGCGGAGGAGAAACGGAGTAGTCGAAGGAGATAACGCCGATCTCGCTCCAGTCAACGTCTGCAAGGTTCTCGTTCTTCCACTCGATGAGCTTGTTCATCTGCTGAACGCCTGCGTCGGTGTTATCAAAGCCGACATAGGGATGGATCATGTTGCCGCCTGCGGGCACGCCGTCGCCGGTCGCGCCATCGCGGGGAGCGGACATCTGGCTCATCCACTGCACCTCGGGGTAGTTCTCAAGGAGAGCTGCAACCGCGGGGAAGATGGTGGAATCGGGGTCAAGGATGAAGCCTCTGACGCCGGTATCGATGAGGTTCTGAAGAGTGGTGAGGTAGAGGTCGGAGTCTCCGTTGGAGGAAACAAAGCCGGCCCACTCGAGGTTGAACATCTTTGCCCAGTGCTCATAACCGACAGCCGCCTGCTGATAGAGGGGGCCGGACTCGGCTGCAAGGTAAGCTACCTTGAACTTCTCGTTCTTAGTGTAGTCATACTCTCTGTCGAAGTGGGCGATCTTGTCGAGATTGATGCTGCCGTCCTCGTTGCAGTTGGGGTATGCCTTGGTGCTTCCGGTCGTTCCGCCGGCATCGGGATTGGTGGTAGCCTGAGAATTGCCGCCATTGTCGGTCGGAGTGCTCGTGCCGCCGTTATTGTCTTTATCGCCGCAGGCAGCGAAGGACAGTACCATGACGAGCGCGAGGAGGGTTGCCAGTACTTTTTTCATTTTCCTTTTCTCCTTAATATAAATGAAATGAGTGCAGCTAAAAAACATCTGAAGCCCCGGTTCCGACCGGCTTCGCCGCCGATCCGGCCCCTTCGCCAAAATGTTTAATAACTGTTTCGATTATAGGTTCATTATGTACGTTTGTCAAGCTGTTTTTTATCGTTTCGCATAATATTTCTTATTCCATTTTTTCGCGCATTAGTTATTTTGCACGTTATCCTGACCACATTCTACTGCATTTTGACGGTTTCATTAACTACATTCACCAGGAGACGTGTCTTGCCGGCGACAATGGCGCTTGAAGTGTTTCTCAACATTCTGTATACACTATTGAGTGCGTTCTGTAACCGCGAGGTTTCATTTCTTAATATTCATATTTTGCTTTTTGTCATAAGCTCTTTTCCCCTTTGCTGCGGCCGTCATGCCGCCGCCTTTTCCCACGGCGAAAATGTTACCTTTATTCTGCCGGAACGCATTGTGAAAAAGTAACAGCTTTACCGTTCCATTTTTCCGTTTTTTCACGCAAAAAGCGGCGGCTCCGCCATGGGAGCCGCCGCCAGCGGTCTCAATATGCCGTTATGCTCAAAGCTCAATGGCCTGCCTCAGCTCACGCTTCGCCATACGCGTAACTATCGCCGCCGCTTCAGCGCGGGATATTCCGTCCTCCGGCAGGAACGCTCCCGTTTCATCTGAGCCCGTAAGTACACCTGCGCGATACAGCCTGTACACCGCTCGGCCAATTTCGCCGCTCTCCTCAACGTCCGGTATCGCGTTGTATGGAACGCTGCTGATTTCAGGAAGCTCATCGTCCGGAAACGCGGCCGAAAGCAGCTCTGCAAATTCCGCGCGCGTCGCGGGTCTGTCATAGCTGTCGTAATAATGCGTGGCTATTCCGTTGCTCTCAGCGTAATCGAGGTAAACCTGATACCAGCTGTCGCCGCAGGGCTCAAAGCTCTGCCCGCCCGTACTGATCTCGCTGTGCAGACGGCAGGCCATGGTTATCGCCTGCGCGACAGTAACACCGCCGCGGACGTCAAAGGCCGTGTCGCTTATTCCGTTCATCAGCCCCATATCATAGGCCGTCACAACGTTCTGATAATACCATGCGTTCTCCGAAACGTCCAAAAACGTCCCGCCGTACACAAACTGCGGTACAAAGCGCCGTATAATGAACGCGATCCCGGATTTTTCCTCCTGCCACTGGGCATAATATGTCAAATTATCGTTGGAACAGCGGTCGCCGGTGTCTATCGCCAGGCTCTGCCCGGGGCTGTCAATATCATAGGCCGCGCTGTTTTCGAGCCGCCAGCCGGTAAAGGTATAGCCTCTGCGCGTCGGCTTATCCTCCGGCAGACGGAAGCGCACTACGCCGCTCGCGTCCTTTTCCACGCTGAAGCCGGACAGGCAGCAGCTGCCTCCGTTTCCATTGAAGCTGATAAGCACGGTTCCCGGCTGATCCGGGCCCGAGTCGTTGAGCCACGCGTAATTTACCCAGCCGGTTTCGCCATTCCAGCTGATTTTTGCCCACGTGCGCCCATCGTACTGCTCAGTCGTAACGCCGTATGCATAAACGGGCGTCCCGTCCGGAATTGAGCCGAGTCTTTCGGAAGTGCTCGACCAGCTTGCGCAGAAGCGCAGCGTGCTCCCCTCTCCGACGTTCACGGTCATGTCATATCCCCTGCTGCTCAGCTCCGGCTCGTATGAGGTCGCCGCCGAGGTCTCAAGCCCAGCGCCCGCTATCGGCGCTCCCCAGCCGCGATATGTGTATCCGCTTCTGTTCACATAGGCTATGGACGTCTCCATAAGGTTGGAAAAAGCGTGCAGCACCCGTCCATCGCCAAGCGAAAGCGCCACATGTCCCGCGTCGCTGCGATCCGACGCTTTGTACCAGAACACCAGCGCACCCCGAGGAGGATTTTCGTCCCCGCTGCTTATAAGCGCATCGCCCATCTCGCGCGCCGTGGCGTACGATCTGTTGCCAAGCCTTGCGCCCTTGTTATAGCACGCCCAGACAAACGCGGCGCAATAGCCCCGCCAGTAGGCCGGCCGCGTCTGCTCCTGCTGCCGGGCATATGAAATGGCCGCCTCAATGCTTTCCGTGGATATCACATTCGCCGAGTGCGCCTTCGGCGATGCCGCCGGAAGCAGCGCGGCCACAAGGCAAATGGCCACGATCATGCTCAGCACGCGCCTTTTCCTGCTCATGCTCTCAAATCCCTTCCATGTTTAAATTTGCGTGTATATATAACTTTAATTTTAATATATCTTCAGTATATCATTTCACCCGAGGGTTGTCAAGCGCAGAAGGTTCGCACTCGACATGGTGCCATTTTTCATGTTTCACTGCCGTGGGTAATGCGGATGCGGCGAATACGTTACCGCGGACGCTGGAGGGTCGCCGCCGCCTCCGTCATCCTCGCGAAGCGGGGATCCCCCACGCAGGGGCACATACCCAACAGTGGACGCGGAAGCCCAAGCTCTCTGTCATTCAGAGGCCACGCCAGTGGCCGTGGAATCCCCTGGTCAGGGGCAGGGCAGTCCATCGTCGTTACCCCGGCGGAACCAACTGGGGGATTCTTCGGTCGCCTGAGGCTCCCTCTGAATGACGTGCAGATAATAAGCCCGGCTTCCTCTGAACGACGAGGCTATCTTTACCCGCGCCCCCTCCAGGTCACAGCGCACCGCCCCGCACCTCACCCATGCTCAAGGATATACTCCACCACGTCCTGCGTGTTCTCCCTCGGCACTTCACAGATCGATATCAGAAGCTCGATAAACTCGCGCTGAGACATAACATCACGATTAACCGATATCTGATACGATGCATTACCGACGGTCATGAACGCCTCTAAATTCAATGCGTCCTGTCTTATTGAAAGCGCCGTGCTGCCTATCGTCGAATCCATATCTCCGAATTTTTTGCGTATGACCTCAAGTCCAAAATCGACATTTGAAGCAACAGAGGCTATCTGACTGCGAGGCAGCCACACCTGAGCCACAGGACCGATATATATATCAACTCCCGGTCGCACATATCTGAAATTGTACAGATACCCGCACATAAGTCCCTCGTCCAGATCCGCAAAAAACAATTTATTCTTGTCGCCAAATGCGAAAAACGGCTCAAGATAGAAAACTGTCCAGTTCCGTCCGTCATTGTTGGGTATCACCCAGCTTTCAGGATGAATATTCATTGTCGATGCCATTTCAGCTAAGGAAATTGTGTGGTTGCCGTTCAGTCTGTAATATGGCACTCGAATTTCTTCACCAAAATACAGATCGCTCCGCTTTGACGTAAATGTATAATCCGCCTGAGTGAACTGCGCGTATATGTCATCCAATGTTTTGAACCACAGTTCTCCGTCGCTGAGCTTGACGTGCGGTACGACCTCACCGTCAGTCAGTTCGGTTTTTATCGTTATCGGTTGCTGCTTTGCGTATTCTGAGACAACAACGGGTGTGAGGCATAGAATGAGCGCGGCAAGGATAACGGCTATGGCTGATTTTTTCATATCGCGCTCCTTTCTGTTACTGTGGATGAGAAGTGAGCATTTTCCGTGGACGCATGAGACTTCCCTCCTTCACCGTCATCCTCGCGCAGCGGGGATCCCATATGGAGGGGCATGGCAGTCCGTCGTCGTTCCCACGGTGGAACCATCCAGGGGATTCTTCGGTCGCCTTTGGCTCCCTCTGAATGACGTACGATGGGAGAGTGCGCAGCAGGGTGCGGTGGTAATGTGGACGCTGAGGCCCACCACTTCCGTCATTCAGAGGGGTGCGTCAGCACCCCGTGGAATCTCCTATGGAGGGGCAGAGCAGTACATCGTAGTTTTTTCCCTCGAACCCCTCACCCGTGCTCCAGAATATACTCCACCACGTCCTGCGTGTTTTCCCTCGGCGCTTCGCAGATCGATATCAGCAGCTCGATGAACTCGCGCTGAGTAATGCCCGTTGCTGAAACGATATACCCCGCGTTTTCGATCGTAAATATTGCTCCCATAGATGGCACATTATAATAATAGTCATACCGCCTTTTAAGAGACATATCTATATCTCCAATGCGTGAATCGCGATGACCGTAGATATTGCGTGCAACATTATTGGGTGCAAAGCCCGTCGAATATTCGTGAAAAGCACCGTCGGACATGTCAACGTAATCTCCGGCGCCGACGTAAATACGAACCAATGGCAGTGTGTTACCTGATGTTGTAAAGGCAAATATATCTGTTTGGGCTGTGAGCACGGTGTCACGATCGTCCCAACCGTACAGTCGCGGCGGCGTGTACTGACGTTTCAAATTTACACCATTCGGAATTTTCCACAGCTCCGGGTGCAGATTCATCAGCGATGCTATCTCGTCCTCCGAATCTGCGCTTGAAAATCTTGTCAGCGGAAGATATTTGCCCATGACCCGGAAGTAAAAAGCGTCATTTATTGCCGCCCTGCGATCCTCTGCCGTGAGCTGTTCGGCAACATCGTTATCTGTTTTGAACCACAGTTCTCCGTTGCTGAGTTTGACGTGCGGCACGACCTCGCCGTCGGTGAGTTCCGTTTTTATCGTTATCGGCTGATGCTTTGCATATTCCGAGACGATGACGGGGGCAAGGCAGAGAATGAGCGCGGCGAGGATAACGGCTACGGCTGATTTTTTCATAATACTCATCGAACTATATTTACATCCAATGCATCTAACACATTACTGATTTTGCAGTACCCTTTATATGCTTTAGTATCATTTTGATCATTGTATTCATAGGGAGGCACTGATGGATAGAAACCATATGCATTAACATCACTTACTGGTACGGAAAAATTGTGTATGCCTACAGGAAAAGCGGTATTTCCGTTCAGCTTATATACTAATCCTCCACTATCACCAGGGTCAGACTTATAGTTGGCAAGGCAGAGATCTGAAGTAAAAATAGTCGCTCCTGTATGCTGAGAGTAGGATGTAGATGCCACAGTTCCACCTTCCTCCTGATTCATAGTACCGCACATATAAACCTGCCCGCCTTGTGGAACTATCTGGGTGGTCGTACTCGTTGCCCTGGTACTGCCATTCTGTCCTGTAAACGAACCGCTGGGGATATAATTTGCATTTGTTATTTCAACAAACGCAGCATCAACCTTACCGTTTACATATTTACTAACAGATACTGTACACTCTCCGATACGTTCAAACGTTGATGTATTTACCTGATAAAAAGCATATTCGCCAACACTTATTGCATGAGCGGCTGTTATGAACCCTGTTGCGTTTCCACGCTTCGCCTTGAGGCCAAAGCTCATGACTTCAAACGTGGTCATACCTGAAGGCATGCTTGTTTCTGCATATGGAGCAATCATTGTATTGCAATTCACCGTCGTGCTCTCGGTGGTTATCGCCCCATCCATATCGCTGCATTCGGTAAAAACCATCGTGTCGAAATACTCAAGCCGCGCTCGCAGGAGCTCCAGATACTCGTCACTCAGCTCCTTCACGCCGACGACAACGCGGTTGCCAAAATCGTCGATATATGCGTACTGTATCGGCGTAAAATCTTCGCTGCCGCTGCTCCAGCCCCGTGTAATTTCGTCCATGCAGCGGACGAGGTCGGCATAGGAATGCTCCGCGGTGCGGAAGTTCATCTCCGAGCTCTGCGAAAGGCTGCGCACGGCGCTTTTTGAGGCCGCCGCATTGTCCGTTATCATCACGACGAGCTCGTGGTTCGCGTTCATGTACGCGCCCGCGTAATAGTCCGGGAAGCCGTTGGCGGGGATGCCGTCAACGGTGTAGGCAGTCGATGGCTCATTCGTCATATTGACATCCTCGCGGCCGTCGTATCGGGTATGCGCGGCCGGTGCGGCGGCGCGAAAGCTCTCGAGCAGGTTCGTGTAGGCCTCGTTCGCGGCATTTTCCTTCTCCAACTGGGTGGAGGTCAGCTCGGAGTCCGTGTTGATGGCGTATACTCTCGTGGTGTCTGCGGCCCAGGCGCTGCTCCCGGCGAGCAGGGCGAGGGCAGTCATAACGGC
>CAKTED010000007.1 GCA_934546725.1 uncultured Oscillospiraceae bacterium
CTGCACCTTTTCGCCGTGAAACACCGTCTCCATATCCAGCAGCCCCAGGCCGCGAATATCCGCCATGCCCGCCGCCTCAACGCCGTCCGGGTCCGAAACGGCGTTTCCGAGCATCTGGTAGCCGCCGCACACGCCAAAAACGAGTGTTCCGCGCGCGGCTTCGCGGCACACGGCGGCCTCAAGGCCGCACTCCCGCAGCCAACGCAGGTCGGCGATCGTGCTCTTCGTGCCGGGCAGAATTATCATATCCGGCGAGCCAAGCTCGCTGACGCGGTCAATATACCGCAGTGAAACGTTGCCGTAGCGCTCAAATGGCGAAAAATCGGTAAAGTTCGAGATTCGCGGCAGTCGGATAACGGCAATGTCCAGCAGCTTGCGCGCCGTATCGCGCGAAAAGCGCTCCGAAAGACTGTCCTCATCATCCACGTCCACGCGCGTATACGGGATTATGCCCGCCACCGGCGCGCCGCAAAGCGCCTCAAGCTGTGCAAGCCCCGGTCTGAGGATGTCCGCATCGCCGCGGAATTTGTTTATAATGAGTCCCTTCACGCGCGAGCGCTCATCGGGTTCCAGCAGCGCCACGGTTCCGTAGAGCTGCGCGAAAACTCCGCCCCGGTCAATGTCGCCAATGAGCAGTACGGGCGCGTCCACGAGCCTTGCAAGACCCATATTCACGAAGTCGTCCCGACGAAGATTTATCTCCGCCGGGCTGCCCGCGCCCTCGATGACAATAACGTCATGCTCGGCGGCAAGGCTTTCATAGGCCTGCATCACGGCAGGCAGATAGTCCCGCTTCTTTTCATAATACTCCGTCGCGCGCATATTTCCCTGCACGCGGCCGTTCACGATCACCTGGCTGCCGACGTCCGTCGTCGGCTTGAGCAGAATGGGATTCATGCGCACATCCGGCGCGATCCCCGCCGCCTCGGCCTGCACGACCTGCGCGCGGCCCATCTCGCCGCCGTCCGCCGTCACGAACGAATTGAGCGCCATGTTCTGGCTTTTGAACGGCGCGACGCTGTATCCGTCCTGCCGGAAGACGCGGCACAGCCCCGCCGCAAGAAGGCTCTTGCCCGCGTTGGACATCGTGCCCTGCATCATTATGTTAAGTGCCATTTTTCTCCTCCCCATCAGACGAAAAGCAGCAGCGCCTTTACGCCGCAGAGGATCACAAGCGCAAGTATCGCCGTGGCATACATGAGCCTGCACGCGCGCGGAATATCCTCCGGCTCTATCTCGCGCAGCGCGTCGCCGATATATTCCTTTTTATGCAGCACGCCGTGGTACCACGCGTCGCCCGCCAGCCGCAGGCCAAGCAGTCCCGCGCAGACGGATTCCGTCTGTGCCGAGTTCGGGCTTGCGTGCTTATAGCGGTCGCGGCGGAATATGCGCCAGCCATTTTTTGCGTCAAGCCCCGTTATCGCCCCGGCGGCGAGCATCACGAGCGCCGAAAACCGCGCGGGGATAAAGTTGAATACATCGTCCAGCTTCGCGGGGATGAGGCCGACGTTTTTATACGGCGGCTCGACGTAGCCGAGCATGGAATCCATCGTGTTCACGGCCTTGTAGAAAAATCCGAGCGGCGCGCCGCCCAGGGCAAGGAAGATGAGCGGCGCGATAACGCCGTCGGACGCGTTTTCGGCCACGGTCTCGACAGCCGCGCGGGCAACGCCCTTTTCGTCCAGGCGCGCGGTATCGCGCCCGACTATCATGGAAACGGCGCGTCGCGCCTGCTCGAGCGTTCCGGTCCCGAGCGCACGGTACACCTTCATGCTCTCGTCCCGCAGCGACTTCGTCGCCAGCACCTGCCAGCACATTATGCTCTCCAGCGCAAGTCTGAGCCAGACTGAAACGAAGCGCCCGGCGCAGAAAAGTATCGCAAAAGGCAGCGCGGCGGATATGAATACGGTAAAAAACCACACAAGGCCGCCCGCCGTGACCTCGCCCGCCCTGCTTTTGGGGCAGAGCCTGCGGAATATCCTCTCAAGAAAGCTTATCAGCCTGCCTATACCCACCACGGGGTGCGGCAGACCGTGCGGATCGCCAATTATAAGGTCCAGCACAAAGCCGATTAGCAGCGCGTACAGCGACCATTTCATTCTCCTGCCTCCATTCGTCCTTTAATGGTCGTTTCTGATTATAGCATAGCATGTTAAGCTGTCAACGGTCTGATAAATGTTCCTTGACAAAGCCGTGACCCTCCTGTAAAATATATACTATAAATTCGCTCTCCCGGAGAGTGAATTTGTTGCTTTTTAACGCTTTCGCTAAATCATCACTTCGTCAAAGTGCATTTTGCGCGGCAATAAGCCCGCGCGCACAGACGGGTCAGGAGAGAAAAATGGAACGATCCAACCACACAAAGCATTTCGCCAGCCGCTGGGGCTTCATCCTCGCCTCCGTCGGCTCAGCCGTGGGCATGGCAAACGTCTGGGGCTTTCCGAACAAGCTTGGCAGCAACGGCGGCGGCGCCTTTCTGCTGATATACCTGCTGTTCGTGATCATCTTCAGCTTCGTTGCGCTCCCGGCGGAGTTTGCCATGGGCCGCCGCGCCGCTACCGGTACTCTCGGCGCATATGAAAACGCCTGGGGCACGCGCGGCAGGGCCGCCGCGAAGGTCGGCGGCATCCTCGGCTGGCTTCCGCTGGCCGGCTCACTCTGCATAGCCATCGGCTACGCAAGCATCGTTTCCTATACGCTCAAGGCACTCGTGGACTCCGTGCTTGGCACGCTCATGACCGCTGACGCCGCGGAGTGGTTCGGCGACTTCTCATCGCGCGACTTTTCCATCGTGCCGTACCACATCGTTGTAGTCGTCGGCACACTGCTCACGCTCTACCTCGGCGCGCACAGCATTGAGCGCACGAACAAGATAATGATGCCGCTGTTTTTCGTCATCTTCCTCATTCTCGCCGTTCGCGTGGCCTTTCTCCCCGAAGCCGTGGAGGGCTATAAATTCATGTTCACTCCGCGCTGGGAGGAGCTTGCCAACCCTATGGTCTGGATCTGGGCGATGGGGCAGGCCTTCTTCTCGCTTTCGATAACCGGCAGCGGCATGATAGTTTACGGCGCGTATCTTTCAAAGGACGAGGACGTTGTGGGCGTATCGCGCCACACGGCAATATTCGACACGATCGCCGCCGTCGTTGCGGCGCTCGTCATCATCCCCGCCTGCTTCTCCTACGGGCTCGACGTCGGCGCGGGTCCCGGCCTGCTCTTCGTTACGCTCCCGACCATATTGCAGGATGTGCCGCTTGGGCGCGTCTTTGCGATAATTCTTTACCTTGCCATGATCTTCGCGGGCGTAAGCTCGCTGCAGAACATGTTTGAGGCCGTTGCCGAGTCGCTGCTGCACAAGTTCCCGAAGCTGAACCGCAGCGCCGTGCTCGCCATAATCTGTGTTATCTGCCTCGGCGTCGGCATTTTCATGGAGCCCATAAGCAAATGGGGCCCGTGGATGGACCTTGTTTCGATCTACATAATCCCCATCGGCGCGACCATCGGCGCGATATCGTGGTTCTATGTGATGAAAAAGAGCGAGCTGCTCTCCGCCGTCAATACCGGCAGCCTGAAGCGGCGCGGCGGCCTCTGGTACGGCATCGGCCGCTACGTCTACGTACCCATGGCCGTGATCCTCTGCTGCGTCGCGCTGTTTATGAAGATCGCGTTCTGACGTGTCCGCGCAGGCGCGGGGAAATGCGGAAGCCCCAAGGCTCCGTCATTCAGAGGCCACGCAGTGGCCGTGGAATCCCCTATGGAGGGCGGAGCAGTACGTTGTCGTTACCTTCTGCAACGTACTAGGGGATTCCCGCGCGGAGCGTGAGAATGACAGCAGAGCTTGAGAGGCGGTTGTCGCTACCCTGGTAGAACCATCGGTGGGATTCTTCGGTCGCCTCCGGCTCCCTCTGAATGACGTGCGTAGTGGTAAGTGCGAACCGGGGCGCATCGGTAACGTGGACGCGCGAGGCCCACGCTCTCCTCCGTCATCCTCGCGAAGCGGGGATCCCCCGGTCAGGGGCACACGCCCAACCGTTTATGAAAAGATGAAATGCTCCCCAGCGCTTCAGCCCGAAGCGCCGGGGAGCATTAAGCATTTCTGCCGTAAAAGCTCAGGTTCCAAGGTAAGCGGCCTTGACGGCCTCATTTGTCAGCAGCTCGTGGCCGGAGCCGGTCATGGTAATGCGGCCGGTTTCCATAACATAGCCGAGGTGCGCGGTTTTGAGCGCCATATTCGCGTTCTGCTCAATGAGCAATATGGTCATGCCGCGGCGGTTTATCTCCTTGATTATGTCGAAAATACCGCGCACGACCAGCGGGGCAAGACCGAGCGACGGCTCATCCATCATTATCAGCTTCGGGCGACCCATCAGCGCGCGGCCAACGGCCAGCATCTGCTGCTCGCCGCCGGAAAGCGTACCGCCCGCCTGCCAGGAGCGCTCCTTCAGGCGCGGGAAGAGCTCATAGACCCAGTTGAGGTCATCGGTAATATCGTCCTTGCGGAGGTATGCGCCGACGCGCAGATTCTCCTTGACGGTAAGGTCCGGGAATATCTTCCGGCCCTCGGGAACGAGCGTAACGCCGCGCGTAACGATCTCCGTGGGGTTCTTGCCGGTGATATCCTCGCCCATGAATTCAATGCTGCCCGACTGCGGCTTTACAAGGCCGGATATGGCGCGCAGGGTAGAGCTTTTGCCCGCGCCGTTTGCGCCGATAAGCGTTACGATCTCGCCTGCGGGAACGTCGAGAGAGATGCCCTTGACGGCCTCGATGCCGCCATAATTCACCTTGAGATCTCTGATCTTCAGAATCGCTTCACTCATCCTCTTCCGCCACCCCCAGGTACGCGTCAATTACGCGCTGATTGTTCTGAACCTCCTGCGGCACGCCCTCGGCTATCTTGCTGCCGAAGTCGATAACGTAGATATAGTCCGAAATATTCATAACAAGGTCCATATGGTGCTCAATGAGCAGTATCGTAAGGTTATATTCGTCGCGTATCTGCTTTATGAACGCGGAAAGCTCCTGCGTCTCCTGCGGGTTCATGCCTGCCGCGGGCTCGTCAAGCAGCAGCAGCTTCGGCTGAGTTGCCAGCGCGCGGGCTATCTCGAGCCTGCGCTGAAGGCCGTAGGGCAGGCTCGTGGCCAGCTCGTCCCTGTATTTATCAAGCCCCTGCTCAACAAGCAGCGCCATTGTCTCCTCGCGCATGCGAGCCTCCTCCTTTGCGTTCAGGCGAAGGGTCGCGGAAAAAACATTCTGCTTTGCGCGCATATGCTTTGCTACGAGCACATTATCAAAAACCGTCATGCTCTTCCAGAGGCGGATATTCTGGAACGTTCTTGCAATGCCGAGCTTCGTAATTTTGTCCGGCGTATTATGAATGGCATGCTCCGCGCCGTAAAGCCCGGCGTTCTCGCCCTTGTACTGCTTCTTCATCTTTCCGCCGGGGCGGCTGCGCACCATGGGCTTGCCCATGAATTCTATGAGGCCGTTCGTGGGCTGATACACGCCCGTGATGCAGTTGAAGGCCGTCGTTTTTCCCGCGCCGTTGGGGCCGATAAGCGCAACGATCTGGTTCTCGCCGATATCGAGCGAAAGGTTATTCACCGCCACAACGCCGCCGAACTGCATCGTTACGTTCTCAACGTGGAGGACATTATTCATTTTCGCCGCCCTCCTTTCCTGCCGCTTTCTTTTTTCTTCCGCGTATTCGCCCAATCAGGCCGCCGATGCCCTTGAAGGATATCTCCTTATCTCCCATGATGCCCTTCGAGAAGAAGAGAACGATGACCATGATAACAACGGAGAAGACGACCTTTCTGAAGCCGTCGCGGAAGAACGGAACGTCAACAAGGCCGAAGAGCGAGCCGCTGTCGAGAAAGCGCAGCCACCACTCCGAGCAGGCGATATAGAGGAACGCCGCTATGCAGCTGCCGGATACGGAGCCGATACCGCCGATGACCACCATGAGCAGTATCTCATAGGTCATGGCCGTTTTGAACGCGGAGGCCTGGATCGTCGTCTGGAACATGGCCAGCAGCGCACCGCCCACGCCCGCGAAAAAGCTCGAGATGACAAAGGCTATCATCTTGTGGCGGAAAAGGCTTATGCCCATCGCCTCGGCTGCGACCTCGTCGTCACGAATGGACTTGAGCGCGCGGCCGTAGGAGGAATTTATCAGCAGCACGATGAGCAGTATGCAGACCGTTACGACGGCGAAGGGGAAAAGCGTGCCGAATTTCAGCGTAACGCTGCCGAAGGTGAGGTTCATATCCGAGAAGTTCGTATATTTTCTCAGCAGGTTGGAGCCGTTCGTTATGCGGCCAAGCCCCTCCCACTGGAACACGGCGCGGATTATTTCCGCAAAGCCGAGCGTTGCAATGGCGAGATAGTCGCTCTTCAGGCGCAGCACGGGGAAGCCGATGAGCGCCGCAAAGCCCGCCGCGAGCAGGCCCGCTATGATAAGCGCGACGATAACGCCGAGGAGCGTTCCGAGATTCGTTCCGATGGCGCTGCTGAGCAGCTCGGGGATCGAGCCCTTGATTATGCCGCCGTCAAAGTACTGATAAACGGCGTCGTGCTGTCCGGCGGGGATGGTTATGGCCGAGTAGGCATATGCGCCGACGAGCATGAAGCCCGCCTGGCCGAGGGAGAATAGGCCCGTGAAGCCGTTGAGCAGGTTCATTGAAACGCAGAGCAGCGAGTATATCGCGCCCTTCTTAAGCACGGGAACGAGCATGAGCGTGAACGAGGTCGCGGGCAGGACATTGTCGAGCAGGAAGGCCACGACGTATATAAGGAGCAGGCAGAGGATGGCGATATATCTGCCAAGCCTGCTCTTTTTATTCAGAGTTTCAGCTGTTTTCGTCATGTCGCTCACCTCAAACCTTGTCCGTCGCCTTTTCACCGAATATTCCGGTGGGCTTGACGACGAGAATTACTATAAGGAGAACAAAGGTGAAAGCGTCTGAAAACTCCGTCAGACCAACGCCCTTTATGAGGTTCTCGCAAATACCGATTATGAACGCTCCGATAACGGCGCCGGGAATTGAGCCGATGCCGCCGAACACCGCCGCGACGAAGGCCTTGAGGCCCGGCATGGAGCCGGAGGTGGGGATGACGGAGGTATAGTTTGAAAAATAGAGCAGCGAGCCGATGGCCGCGAGGAAGCAGCCGATGACGAAGGTCACGCTTATGACCCTGTTTATCTTTATGCCCATGAGCTGGCTGGTTTCAAAATCCTTTGATACCGCGCGCATGGCCATGCCCATTTTCGTATGATTTATGATGAGCATGAGCACGATGACGAGCAGAATGGTGAGCACGGGGGTTATAAGCGTAACAAGCTTCGTGGTCGCGCCCATTATCGTGACGGATTTGCTCAGGCCGGGGATGGACGGATATATCTGCGGCAGGCCGCCGGTGAAGTAAAGCGCGCAGTTCTGAAGCAGATAGCTCACGCCTATCGCGGAGATCATAACGCTCATTCGCGGCGCGCTGCGCAGAGGCTTATACGCCACGCGTTCGATCACGAAGCCGAGGACCATCGTTGCGATTATTACGATGGGGATGGATATGTACATGGGTGCAACGGCCGATACATAGACCATTACAAGGCCCGCGACCATGAATACATCGCCGTGGGCAAAGTTTATAAGGCGCAGAATGCCGTACACCATCGTGTAGCCGATGGCTATCAGTGCGTACTGACCGCCGGTGGAGATACCGGCGAGGAGATACGGCAGCTTCGCGCTGATAAAATCATACATGGGGTTGCTCCTCCCTGATATTTTGCGCCGCGGAACGGATAAATCCGCTTCCTTGAACTCCGGGCCGCGCGGCAGTCAGGCGGCCGAAATAGAGGGGAACGCATTTATACGTTCCGGTAGCGGCAATAAATAATTTAAACGGTTGAAGTGAAATAAACGGTATGCATGGCGGGGGCTAAATAAAGTCCCCCGCCATGTAAAAGCACTATTTCAAAAATCAGGCTCAGTCTGCTACATGCTGTACGCCGGCGGACTCCCATGCGGCAGTCTCGTTGTTGGCGTGCTTAACATAAGCTGCGTCGCGGTTTGCATCGCCGATCTCGTTGAAGGAGATGCTGCCGGTGATACCGGTGGTGGAAAGTCCGGCAAGGGCGTCGCGGATAGCTGTGGTATCGGTGCTGCCGGCGGCCTTGATAGCCTCGAGCGCTACGTTGTAGGCGTCATAGCCCATAACGGTAACGGCGGAAATGGTATCGTCGCCGCCGTTGTTGGTCTTGGCCTCGGCGTTATTGTTGATCCAGTCCTTCAGGCCGTTCTCAAACTCGGGGTCGCTGCCCTCGGCAAAGAAGGTGCTGACGTTGATGTTGAGGTCGGTGCCCTTTGCGGCGTTGAGAACAACGTTGGAATCCCAGGTGTCGGGAGCGACGATGGGAAGGCTGATGCCCTGAGTGGAGCACTGCTCAATGATGAGCTGAGCATAGCTGAGGGAGCAGGGGATGAAGAGGGCGTCGGCTCCGGCGTTTTTCGCGTTGGTGAGGTAAGAGGTGAAGTCGGAGTTATCGGTGGGGAAGGACTCGGTGATGATGGTCATGCCCAGGCCCTCGCCCGCTTCCTTGAAGTAGTTGATAAGGCCCTGGTCATAGTCGTTGCCGAGCTCACCGAGGCAGTAAACGGTCTTTGCGCCAAGCTTCTCGTTTGCATAGTTTGCAAGAACGGTGCCCTGGAAGGGATCAAGGAAGCAGATCCTGAAGTAATAGTCGTTGCCGTCGGTAACAGCGGGATTGGTGCAGGTAACGCCGATAGCGGGGATCTTCGCGTTGGCGAAGGTCTCGCCCGCGGCGATGGCCACGCTGGAGCCGTAGGAACCTAGCACTACGGAGCACTTGCTGGAAACGAGCTTCGTAGCGGCTGAAACGGCCTTATCGGTAGAGGACTCGTTATCCGCGTAAACCAGCTCGACGTTATAGGTCTTGCCGCCAACGTCTACCGTGTTCACGAGGCTGTTTGCATACTGCATGCCGAGGATCTCCTGCTTGCCGCCTGCGCCGTTGGCGCCGGACTGGGGCTCATAAACGCCGATGTAGATAGTGTCGCCTTTTGCGGAGCTGTTATCCTTGCCGCATGCGCAGAGGGCGAATACCATGCACAAGGCAAGAAGCAGCGCAACTGTTTTCTTTGCCATTTTCGTTTTCCTCCTAAGAAAATCTTAATACCCTCCCCCCGGGAAAAACGCGCTTCCTTCAGGGGGATGGTTTATTTTACACTTTATTACTCTGATTTGCAAGATTATTTTTGCAGTTTTTTGCACCTATTTTTTCATTATTCGTCAGGAAATTTGTCTAATGAGCAGAAATTTTACGTTGAAATGAACTTGCGGCGTTTTTTGTCTTCAAAGGCCGATTGACCAATGCACGGTATTCTGATTTTTATTCATCGCGTGGCGGTATAACATATTAAAAAAGCGGAACCTTATTTATCAACGCGGTAGATGAGCTTTTCGCTTCTGTTCGGCAGGTAATACGGAAAATCCGCCCGATGGCTTTCCCTCAGCCGTCCCATGGCGCTGCCGGGCGCGTCGGGATTGCCGCCGAAATACGTTATATATTCCCGTGCCTCATCCGCGTCCCTGAGCGGTTGGCCAAACTCCGCGCTGAAGCCCTCCACGCTGTGGTCAAGCCCTTCGAGAGCTTCCGCCACGAGGTAATCGCGCAGCCGCAGCGGAGAAGCTTCGCCCTTCGGCAGCACGTGACTGCTCTTATCCTCCTTGACAACGAGGATAAGCCGCTTCCGGCACAGCGAGAGATATTTCGTAAGCTCCTTATCAAAATGCCCCGCCGAGACCATCACGACGTTATCCCAGGAGGCCTCATAGTCGTTCCAGTCCCCCTCGAGCACGGTGAGGCGCTCCAGCCCCAGCCGCTCTTTTTCGCTTCTGAGCACGGAAAGCGCCAGACCGCTGCGATCCACGCCGCATACGTCGTAGCCTCGCCGCGCCAGCTCTCTTGCGAGGTAGCCCGTTCCGCAGCCGAGGTCGCAAACGCTCTCGCCCTCGGGCAGCAGCTTCTCCAGCGCGTCCGCCAGCACAGCCGCATAGCCCGTAAAGGCCAGCGCACGCTCATACCACTCAATTCGCCTTTCGCTCCACTCGAACACGTTCGATTCCTCCTGCTTTTTATTGCCGCTCTGCGCCCCCACTCACCGCAAGTCAGGCAGAGGGAGCGGAGTTTATTATCTGCCGTCATTCAGAGCCTGCGCAGCGGGCGAAGAATCCCCTCGTTGGTTCTGCCGCAGGAAACGACTGCCGCTCAAAATAAGGGTCTGACAGCGCCGTCAGACCCTTATATAATATGTATAAGCTTTATTCGGCCTCTTCTTCCAGCGCCGGCTCGGGCGAAGGCTCAGCGCTCGGCGCAGGCTCCTCCGTCGGCTCTGTACCCGGCTCAGGAGTCGAACCTGGCTCCGTCGAGGGCGTTGGCTCCTCCGTCGGCTCGGACGAAGGCTCTGCACTCGGCTCAGGAGTCGGATCCGGCTCCGTCGAGGGCGTTGGCTCCTCCGTCGGCTCGGGCGAAGGCTCTGCGCTCGGCTTGGGCGGCTCTACGCTCGGGTCATAGAGGTAAAGCTCGCCCGGAGCAACAAGAACGACCTGATCGCGCTTGCTGTAAACGCTCACATCCTCGAGCGCCTGACTTATCCGCTTTCCGTCTCCGTCATAAACAGACTTATACGTCTCGACCCTGTAGCCGGTTATGCCATAGGTCTTCGTCTTTGTATGGCCGGGCGCGACCGATGCGTCCTCCTCGTACTTCACGTCGTAATTATACGTTTCGGTGACAGAGTACGTCATTTCAACGTGCGTATCGTCCGTTTTCGTGCCGTATATCTCGCAGTAAAGCTTTCCGCCCTCGCGCCAGGCGCATATTTTGATCGGATACTCGGTATTGTTGGAGAATTTGAAGTCCGGCCCGCCCCAGCTTACCGTTGCATCCATGCCAAGCGGAACATAACTTGCAGCGTAAAGGTGGCAGGTGCGGTATACTGTCTTGAGATTTGCCAGGAGGCAGCAGTAATAAATGGAGCTTGAGACCTGGCAGATGCCTCCGCCCACCTGATCGACCGTCTGTCCGTTAATATATGCCGGCGCACCGCCGAAGCCGCGTGCCGTTGTGCGCTCGCCAACAACGTCGTTAAACGAGAAAACATCCCCCGGCATCATCTGATAGCCGTCTACTTCCTTTGCGGCAAGCTCGATATTCTTCGAGCGCGTCTCGTTCGCCGTGAGAGATGAGGTCCACGATGCCAGCTTATCGCGGTAAAGCAGCGCGCTCAGCTCCTCCGTGCTCGTTTCCGGCTCTATCGTCTCGAGCGGCACTGTGATAACTGTGCCGTCCTCCGCCGCATCGTAAAGGCGCTTTGCCTCGGCAAGATCAAACGTAAGACCCACTCTGCTTTCCGTAACGCTGAAGTCATCGTTGAACTCCGCGTTCTTCGGCTCGCGGCAGACAAGCTTATGGATATCGTCCACGGAAAGACTCTCCGGCTCGGTGCTGGAGGGCGTATACTCTACCGTTCCGTATTTCCCGCTCTCCACAGCGTCGCAGACAAGTCTGTACACCTCGTCCTCGTCCACGAGCATGCCCGAGGCGCCCTTCACTATCGTCAGGCTGCTGCCGTTTACGGTGTAGGCGCTGTCCACAAGCGAGGAATTTACCTCCGCTGCGGTCTCGGCGATCCTCTCCTTGAGCTTTGCCTCGTCAATGCCATCGCCAAAAAGCTCCTTTTTGCCCCCGAGGCTGCCGATATAGCTCAGGACGCTGACCTTTCCGTTCCTTCGGCCGTAATTCCACGCGGCGCTGGCGGCGTCCTTCGCATTATAGCTTTTAAGCATATCGCTCTTCGTCAGCCGCATCGTCTTCCCGCCGGGGAACTCCACGCTTATCTCCGTGCTCACGGACTCCAGCTCAAACGTCAGGTGTTCCTCTGCTTCGGCCTGGCTCAGACCGCCGAGCGAAACGCCCCAGGCATAGACATTCGGCAAAACCGTATCGCACGAGTGCGCGGATACCGCCGCCCAGGCCGCCGCGCCGCAGATAATGAGCACGAGCACCAGGCAGACGGCAAGCACAGCGCGCGAGCCGCCCTTTTTACTTTTTCCGCGCTTCACCGGCGCTTTTGCATCTGTACCTTTCCGCGCGCCGTCACGCGTGGATTTTGAACTTACAAGCTTCATTCTGCACCGCCAATTTTTACCACTCAAATTTTCAGAACAGGCTGGAATAATAGTCCTCTTTTTTCCAGGGTGTGCTCATATTGTATTTTTTCTCCGCAAGCTCGTCGAGCATTTCGCCGATGAGACTGTTTGAAACAAGGAAGCCGCGCGGCGTAAAGCTCCAGCGCCCGCCCTGCTCTTTGGCGTAACCGTATTTCTGATACGAGCGCAGCAGCGGCTCGATGGCCCTGAAGCCGCCGCGAAAGAATTTTTCATAGTCCTCCGCCGAAACGCCATACGTTGTGCGCATTCCGAGCATAATATACTCGGCGGAGCGCTCGCGCAGCCCCGTCTCCTCCAGCTCCTTCACGAGCGGCTCGCCAGAAAGCGCGGAGGAAATATATTTTTCCACATCGTCCGTAAAGCTGTAGCGCGTGCCGCCCATAAGCGACGCCGCCGATGCGCCGAAGCCCGCGTAATCGCCCAGCAGCCAGTACTTCATATTGTGCCGCGACTCGCGCCCGCGCTGGGCGAAGTTTGAAATTTCGTACTGGGCATAGCCGTTCGAGGCGAGAAAATCCACCATATAAAGATACATGTCCGCCTGCGTATCATCGTCCGGAATAAGCTCCGTGCCCCGGTATTTATACAGCTCCGTGCCCTCCTCCAGCTTCAGCCCATAGCCGGAGACGTGCTCCGGGGCAAGCAGCACCGCGCGCATGAGCGTATCCGCCCAATCCTCGCGCGTCTGCGCGGGCAGGCCGTAAATGAGGTCGAGGCTCACGTTTTCAAAGCCCGCGGCGCGCGCGTTTTCCACAGCGTCCCGCACCTGCTCGAAGCTGTGTCTGCGGTTTATGAAGCGCAGGATCGAGTCGTTTGCAGACTGCATGCCGATGGATATGCGGTTAAAGCCCGCGCGGCGCAGCCTTCTGAGATCGTCGAGACCTATGCTGTCCGGGTTCGCCTCAAGCGTCACCTCGGAATCCACCATCACCCGGCAGCAGCGCTTGAGCGTATCGAAAATTTTTATAAGATTCTTCGCGCCGTACCAGCTCGGCGTACCGCCGCCGAAATACACCGTATCGACATAATACCCCTCAAGTCTCGGGGCAAACTCGGTGAGATGCTTTATTATCGCCTGCTGATAGGCGTCTGTCAGGTCGCGCCGCCCCTGCGTGGAGCAGAAGTCGCAATACGCGCAGCGCGAGGCGCAGAACGGTATGTGAAAATATATTCCGATGCGTTTTTCCATCCCGCCGCTCCTTCTTTATTATGTGTAAATACAGAGTACACCCTCGCGGAATATTGTGTCAATTAAAAAGCGTTACAATTACGCTCTTTGTATGCGCGACGTATCCTTTTTCGCGCGTCATTCAGAGGGAGCGTCAGCGACCGAAGAATCCCCACGTTGGTTCAACCACGGCAGCGACATCGCACCGCTCTGCCCTCCACGGGGGATTCCACGGCCTGCGGCCTCTGAATGACGGAGACCTTCGCCCTCCGCGTCCACTGTGACGCACTCTTCTGCCCCTCCGTGGGGGATCCCCGCTGCGCGAGGATGACGGAAGAGAGCGCGGCCCTCCCGCGTCCACAACCGCCGCCCCGATCTCCCGCGATCAGAGCTTCGTAAGGTCGTAGGGCGTGGTCTGATAGACGTAGTAATTAAGCCAGTTGGTATAAAGCAGCTGAGCGTGTGCGCGCCACTTGACGAGCGGCGGCTTCGTGGGATCGTTATCGCGGAAGTAATTTTCCGGCACATCGGGGTCGATGCCCTTCTTCACGTCGCGCTCATACTCAAGCTGTAGGGTATTGGCGTCATACTCCGGGTGACCCATGATGAAGAAGCGGCGGTTATCCTCGCTCTTCACGGCAAAAACGCCCGCCTTATCCGACATGGAGAGCAGCTCCAGCTCCGGATTATTCACAATGTCCTCGGCTCTCACGCCGGTATAGCGCGAATGGGGGATATAAAACTCATCATCGAAGCCGCGGAAGAAGGGCGAATTACGCTTTTCCACGGTGTGGCGGTAAACGCCGGAGAGCTTTCTGGGCAGGTCGTATTTCTCAATGCCGTAGTGGTAGAAAAGCCCCGCCTGCGCGCCCCAGCAGATATGCAGCGTGCAGTGGACGTTCGTCTTGCTCCACTCCATGATGCGGCAGAGCTCCGGCCAGTAATCCACGTCCTTAAACTCCAGCTTCTCTACCGGCGCGCCGGTGATTATCATGCCGTCGTAATGCCTGTCCTTTATCTCGTCGAACGTTCTGTAAAAGGACTCGAGGTGCTCCTCGTCAACGTTTCTGGCCTCGTGGCTGATGGTTCTGAGCAGCTCCACCTCGATCTGCAGCGGCGTATTGGAAAGCTTGCGCAGCAGCTGTGTTTCCGTAACTATCTTCGTGGGCATCAGGTTCAGGATAAGCAGCTTGAGCGGCCGGATATCCTGATGCATTGCCCGCAGCTCGGTCATGACGAAAATGTTTTCACTCTCAAGAATGCTGCGCGCGGGCAGCGAATCGGCTATTTTAATAGGCATTTCTGATCCTCCACGTTTACCCGGCAGCGCGTGCCGGTTTTTCCTGTAAAAAAGGGGACGACGAAAAACGCCGTCCCCGATAATTATGCGGTGCTGCCCCTGAAAAAAAGGGGGGGTGGCTTACGCCATCTGCTTTGCGGCGTTGATCTTCACGCCGGGGCCCATGGTGGAGGCCGTTACGCAGCTCCTGATATACTGGCCCTTTGCAGCGGCAGGCCTGGCCTTGATGATAGCGCCGATGAGAGCAAGATAGTTCTCATAGAGCTTCTCTCCGCCGAAGGAAACCTTGCCGATGGGGCAGTGGATGATATTGGTCTTATCAAGACGGTACTCGATCTTACCGGCCTTGATCTCCTTGATGCCCTGAGCAAGGTTGGGGGTAACTGTACCGGCCTTGGGGGTGGGCATGAGACCCTTGGGGCCGAGGATCTTACCGAGACGGCCGACAACACCCATCATGTCGGGCGTGGCGATAACAACGTCAAAATCGAAGAAGTTCTCCTTCTGGATCTTCTCGGCCAGCTCCTGGCCGCCGGCGTACTCCGCGCCCGCGTCGAGAGCCTCCTGAACGCGCTCCTCCTTGCAGAAGGCAAGAACCTTGACGGACTTGCCGGTGCCGTGGGGGAGAACGATGGCGCCTCTGACCTGCTGGTCGGCGTGACGGGAGTCAACGCCCAGCTTTACATGCAGCTCAACGGTCTCGTCGAACTTTGCCTTTGCGCCCTTTACTACTATGTCAAAAGCTTCCTGAGCGTCGTACTGGACGGCTCTGTCGATAAGCTTTGCGCTTTCTTTATAATTTTTACCTCTGAACACTTTTTTTCCTCCTTAAATTGTGGTTATTCGGAATAATCCTCCCACTTGACTGCGCCGAAAGCCGGCTCAGTCGGCCACCACGATGCCCATGCTGCGTGCGGTACCCGCAACCATGCTCATGGCTGCCTCGACGCTTGCCGCGTTGAGGTCGGGCATCTTCTGCTCGGCGATCTTCTGAAGATCCTCTTTGGAGATGGTGGCAACCTTATCTCTCTGAGGAACGCCGGAACCCTTCTCGATGTTGCAGGCCTTCTTGAGAAGGACGGCTGCGGGAGGGGTCTTGGTGATGAAGGTGAAGCTGCGGTCAGAGTATACGGTGATAACAACGGGGATGGTCATGCCCATGTCGTTCTTGGTGCGCTCGTTAAACTCCTTGGTGAAGGCGGCGATGTTTACGCCGTGCTGACCAAGAGCAGGACCTACCGGGGGCGCGGGGGTCGCCTTGCCGCCGGGAATCTGCAATTTTACATATCCAACTACTTTCTGTGCCACTTTATGTGTACCTCCTAATAATCTGTGGTATCACGGCGCGGAGCAAAAACGCGCCCGCCGCGGTTCTGTCGGGAAGCTCTCGCCACCCTCCCACTTTTTACGGAACCTTTGTTTTTAATCTTTTTCCGTGACCTCGACCTGATCCAGCTCCAGGTCTACCGGAGTCTCTCTTCCGAACATGGAGAGCACGACGCGCAGGCGGTTCTTCTCCGCGTCCACCTCTTCAACCGTAC